>NZ_JAUBWA010000118.1:0-22525 GCF_036702825.1 Microcoleus sp. A003_D6
TGATTGGTGTTAATCTCAAAGCAGCAGCTTAAATTATCATCAGTATAAATACTGATTGCATAACTGTTATGCTCCCAATCACTTCAATGTTGGGGAACCACCTAGCAAAGTCTTCATTGCAGGTAGTGTAGCAGCCAGAACACATATTCAGGCGCGTGTAAAGGTAAAGCCTTCCTGTCGCCTCAGAAGGTACACTATCTCGTTCCAACTCTCCTGCAAGTGCATTGAAGAGCTTGTACTCAGCGTGTGTTTCGTTGAAAGTTTCAGAGACTGCTGCTCTGTTAATCCTTGCCGGAAAAAACAACTTTGGCCCATTGTCTAGGCCTGGAATATTGAGAGGCTTTCTCTTGCTGGTAGCTTTTTCGCTATAAACTCTACCCATTGCGAGTTCTAGTTTGGCAGCCGCAGCATTACCAGAAGTGGGTTTTCCAATATGGATCGACGATCGAACCTCTTGAGCCTTAGTCCGCAGTTCCTCTACGATAGCCGCATACTTCTCAGGTATGTTTTGGGGATACTGGTAATGAGGTGCGTTTCTATAGGGGTTTCCTGTAGTTAAGTTTGGTTTCACGAAATTATTTTATTTCTATAGAGTATTTTATATATAACCTGAATTAGACATAAGCTTAAAGCTTCGTCTGACTCAGGTATTTTAACTATACCACACTTTCAAATTAACTGCAAACTCTGCTCGAATCCCTCGGATTCAGCCCATTTTAATCGTTGTTGAATTGACATCCCCTGCAACTTTTTACTCATTTCATATAAATCAACTTGGAGATAATCCCCCTTAAATAGCGGAATCAAAGACTCAACAACAGCAGCAATTCCCTGCGGCGGCACTGCATTGCCAATCTGCCGCCGCACTTCAGTAGTAGAACCTTCAAAAACAAAATCATCGGGGAATGTTTGCAATCTTGCTCTTTCACGATTTGTCAAAGAACGCGGTTCTAAATAATGATAACCCCAAGTTCCGCCACCTCCACCAGCAATGATTGTCGATGATGGTTTATCTGGATGAATTCGCCGATAAACGTGACTGATCATGCCTTTGACATAGTATGGACTATCCTTGGGAATATCAGAGAAATTGCCTCCGGGTTTAATTCGATTTAAAATTTCAACGGTGCGGGATTGAATTTTATGATGTTTGTTATTGTCAAGAACTGCTTCCACATTTTTGAGTGCTTCGCCCGCAGTTCGATAAGGATTTTTGCGATTTTGACCGTATTCTGGCTGAGGATGCACAAAGTTAAATCCTGTATCCATCCGAATGCCAACTAATAACACTCTTTGGCGAAATTGCGGAACTCCGTAATCAGCAAAGTTGTAAAGTTTGGGTTTAACTAAATAACCAGGTGCTATACTTTCAAAGTCGGAAATTATTTGTTTTATTGCTTGATAATTATTGGCACTTAATAAACCTTTAACGTTTTCTGCTACAAAAGCTTTGGGCTTTTTTTTGTTGACAAAATCGAGAAAGTATGTATATAAATTGCCTCTGGTTCCTTCAAGTCCGGGCCGCTTCCAAATTAGGGAGAAATCTTGACAAGGAAAGCCTCCTATACATATTTCAGCTTCGGGAACTTGTGCAATGTCTATATTTTCTATGCTGTCGTTGACGATGACATCGGCGATGTTTCTGCTGAATGTTTTGCAGGCGTATTTATTGGAGTCGATCGCCCAAACTACCTCAAATCCGGCTTGGTGGAATGGCAAATCCATGCCGCCGCAACCAGAAAATAAGGATATTAGTCGCGGTTTTTTTGTCCAGGCGATCGTCTGGAGACGTTCGATTAACATAGGAGTGCAAAGTGACGCAAGGGCGGGCTGGATGCCCGCACCACAAGAGTGCCATCATACCAAAACGCGATCGAACTCGACTCATCAATTGATATTTCACTCTTCGTCATCTAACTCGATCCCCGCTTGACGCAGTTTTTCGGCCAATCTTTCAGCGCGGAGTCTTTCGCGATCGCCCCGTTGGCGTTCTTGTTCTACTCGTTCTTCCGACCAAAGCAACAACTCGCCTTCTGCATCCCACCACCTCAGCCAACAGCCTGTTCTCCCTTCGTGGGTTCCTTCCCAAACTCCTAAAAACAAGTCTAATCCCGGTATCCAATAACGTCCGTTTTCATCTGCTTTTTGCAAGTTGTAGTGATCTGATTCTAAATCGTAAACTTCTAAACGAGCTGTTTTCGCTCGGAATATGACGTATCTGGGTACTTTGATTACTTGCTCGTAAAAATACCACTTTCCCACCCGCGAAGTAAATTCAACGGAGTATTCTTCTCCATAGGTTTCTGAAAGAAACTCCATCACAATTTGGGGGATGGTTCCTTCTGTGTGCGGGGTGTAACTGCGGCGGACTTGCGAGACATTTTTTGGATTGACGGGTTTCACGTACATCCAATCTGGTGCTTTGCAGATAATACGCTGTTCGTCGCTGGTGGATGCTGGCAAACTTATGCCGGCACAAAGGGCAAAGTTGGAAACAATTAAGGCATCCTGCATTAATTCTGGAAATGCTGTTAGCGGCTGGCGCAAAGCGGCGGCTAATAATGGTTGGCTTTCGTCTTCCACGGGGTCGTCTGGTAGTTGGAAATCTTCTGGTAGTAGCGGCCAGGTGATTGTGAGTTTTGTTTCAGGATTTTTAGTTGCTACAGACATAGTTTATCAGAGGTTAAATGTTTTAATGCTTAAATTATATCTCTTGGTTTTTGGGATTAATGTTAATGGCTTAATGACGAGGCAGAGCCTCTGGATATGCGTTACCGGGCAGAGCCTGGTAACGAGGAAACCGACCGTTTCTTTTGTTTGTATCGAAGTCTAGATCCCCCCTAGCCCCCCTTAATAAGGGGGGGACAAGAGTGCCGTCAAAGCCCTTCTCAATCAGGGGGGACAAGAGTGCCGTCAAAGTCCCCGTTATTAAGGGGGATTTAGGGGGATCTAGACTCGGCTACAAGCGATCGTTCTAAGGGTTGTTAATCTTCTGCTGTAGTTCGGTGGTCATGGCTAGCAGTTCGGATTGTGCGATCGCACTTTGTTCGCCACTCGCCAACCACTTCAATTGTACCGTCTCGTTTTCAGCTTCCGCATCTCCCAAAACCAAACACGCAACTGCACCGCTGCGATCGGCTCTTTTAAACTGTTTTCCGAAAGCACTAGCGCTCAAATCTATCTCTACACTAAACCCGGCACTTCGCAATTTTTGAGCTAACAATACCGATTGCTGTTCTGCTTTTTCGCCCCTGGATACCAAATAAAAATCTAACTTGGGCACCGGCAATGGTTGCAACTTTTGCAGCAGGATAATCAACCTTTCGATACCCATTGCCCAACCGACTGCCGCCGTATCCGGGCCGCCCAATTCCTTGACTAAACCGTCGTAGCGGCCGCCTCCGCAAACTGTTGCTTGCGCTCCCAAATCGTCGGAGATAATTTCAAATGCGGTGTAGGTATAGTAATCTAAACCGCGCACTAATCTGGGATTTAACTGATAGCTAATTCCTAACTTTGTGAGCATAAGCTGCACTTGCTCGAAGTGCGATCGCGATTCGTCGCCCAAATAGTCCAAAATACTCGGCGCACCAGCTACAATTTCTTGAGTGCGCTCATTTTTACTATCCAAAATCCGCAGCGGATTGCGAGTCAATCGGTCTTGGGAATCGGCATCTAATTCAGATTTGTGCGGTGTAAAATAATCGATCAAAGCTTGCCGGTAATTTTGTCTGTCTTGCTTATTTCCGACAGAATTAATATCGAGGCGCAAATTTTTTAAACCGATCGCTTGCAGGATGTCGCAGGCGATCGCAATTACCTCCACATCCGCCCGCGGATCGGCAGTTCCCAAAACTTCTACGCCAATTTGGTGAAATTGCCGCATCCGTCCCTGCTGAGGACGTTCGTAGCGGAACATCGGCCCCGCGTACCAAAGACGCTGCAATCCACCTTGAGCTTCTAAACTATTTTGAATAAAAGCTCGCACTACTCCGGCTGTGCCTTCTGGACGCAAAGTAATCGATCGATCGCCCTTATCTTTAAAAGTGTACATTTCTTTGCCCACGACATCGGTAGCTTCACCGATACCGCGTTCAAATAAAGATGTTTGTTCAAAAATTGGCGTCCTAATTTCTCGATAAGCCGCTTTTTTCAAAATTGTTCTAGCTACTTCTTCTATATTTTGCCAATATCGAATTTCATCGGGCAAAATATCCCGCGTTCCCGTTAAAGTTTTAATTGCACTCATTTTGTTAGTCATTAGTCCGTAGTCATTAGTCAGTAGTCATTAGTTAGTAGTCATTAGTCAGTAGTCAGTAGTTATTAGTTATTAGTCATTAGTTATTAGTCATTAGTCATTAGTCATTGGTGATTTCTGATTTGTCACGGGTATTTGGTTCTTAGCAACTAACGTCTTAATTAAAAGCTAATAACTTTTGTATTTCTTAGTTCTCAATCCTTAACTCTTAGCTAATGACTACTGACTACTGACTAATGACTAATGACTTAATAATTCCCAAACTCCGTAACGATCGCCATAATAAGCCAAAATGCGATCGACTCGCTGGCGATCGACCAAATCGAACCCTTCAGGATACTGTATCCACAAACTCCCAACTTGGCTGTCGCTGTAATCAAACCGCTGCGACTGCTGCGGAATTAAACCGGTTTCCACCCCTTCAACTTGACGCAAATGGGCCGCCACTTCGCGATACACCGCCAGCGGCAATCCAGGGCATTGAATTTGATAGCGGAGTTGTTTTTCTTGTGCCGTTTGCATCATTTCTTTGCCTGTCCCCAACCTGATCCCCTACTTAAGATACTTCTTTATCGATCGGCCCCGGTAGAGCGCAGCAGTTAATATTGTCCAAACATACCTTCCCCCACTGCAACGCCCAACGTACCAGCGTAACTCGATTGTCAGCGCGCGTCTTGTTCAAGATATTGCTAATGTGGTTGTCAACTGTACGCTTGCTAATCTCTAACTTTTCGGCAATTTTCTCATTAGTCAATCCCGTCGCTACTAACTCTACCACCTGCAATTCTCTGTCCGACAGGGTGACAGGGGTCCCAGAGACGATCCCGCTCATAAATTTTTCCTATGTGTGCATATTTACCTATCTACAATTCTAGAGGATGACGGATCGAGTATGAAGAGAAAATTAAATTTGCTGCTCCTCCTCTTGGCCCTCATGCACCAACTCGCTTGGAGAATCGCCAGCAGTGCAAGTGGCTGCGCCGACAAAGCGCGCGCAGCCACTTGCACTGCTGGCGCGTCGGGTGGCGGATGCTCGTTTTACCGGCGCGCATCTGACATCCGGGCCCAAAAAACCGCAGATGTTTGCACGTCAAACTACTGATACGCCCGCACTGCACTTGTGCGTTAAGGAAGTAACTGCCAGTATCAGTAGGTCTGATATTATAGGAGCAGCCATTAAAAAATACCTTGCAATTTTTATGGGATGGGTTAAAAATAATTATTAACCTGTCTACTCCTGGTCTAAAATCTATAATCTAACATCAAAAATTCATATGACTTATCCTCGCGTTCTGTGTCTGGGTGAAATTTTATTTGATTGTTTAGCAGACAAACCAGGAGTATCTCTAGAAGAGGTAGAATCTTGGACGGCATATCCCGGCGGTGCTCCTGCTAATGTGGCCTGTGCTTTGGCTAAATTGGGGACGGCGGCGGGATTTATCGGTGCTGTAGGTGGGGATGAATTGGGGAATTCCCTAGTGCAGGTATTGCAAGAAGTAGGGGTTGATATCGCTGGAGTGCAGCGCCATCCGAGTGCGCCGACGCGACAAGTTTATGTCTTGCGGAATGAAGCGGGCGATCGAAGTTTTGCCGGTTTTGGCGACTTTCATACTGCGGATTTTGCCGACACCCGCCTCCTCGCTGCACAACTACCCGAGGTGCTGTTTGAAAATGCCGATTTTTTAGTGCTAGGCACTTTAGAATTAGCTTATCCTGAAAGTCGAGAGGCGATAAAAAGAGCGATCGAGCTAGCAGAACAGTACGACGTTAAAATTATACTTGACATCAATTGGCGTCCGGTGTTTTGGCCAGATCCAGACGAAGCAAAAGCGCGAATTATAGAACTCTTAAAAAACGTTGATTTTGTCAAATTATCTGACGAAGAAGCCGAATGGTTGTTTGCAACAACCGACGCTGGAGCTATTACCTACCGCCTCGATTCCGTAGAAGGAGTTTTGGTGACTGCTGGCGAGAAAGGTTGCGCCTATTGTATCTCGGAAAATGAAGGAAAAATTCCCGTCTTTGCAATAGATGTTGAGGATACAACAGGTGCTGGGGACGGGTTTGTGGCTGGTTTTGTACGGCAGTTGTGCAAGCATGGAATTAAGAATTTAGCAGATCCAGAAATAGCAAAAAAAATTGTAACTTATGCGAGCGCGGTGGGTGCGATGACAGCGATGAAACCTGGGGCAATTGCGGCTCAACCAACCGCCGCTGAAGTAGAAGCTTTCTTGTATTTGTACAAAAATTAGCACGCCAAACCTCAAAGTTTTATGAGGAGTAAAGTCCTCACTACAAACAAATTTTATTTGGGGCAATTAACACATATCAGACAGATCGAGTCGTTTTCGATTGCATTGCAATCATAATTTGGACGAGCTCGCGAGGGTGCGTCTGGCTGGCGGCATGGCTCACATTAAATAATTCCAATACCACCGGATTTGAGATGATTTCTAATTTCGCGCAGGATTATTTCTAGCGGCTGCGAAGCATCTATAATAATTGCATCTTCTGGTTCTTCGAGAGTGTCTAACTGACTTGACAGCAAGTCTACTTTCATGTAGTGATTTTCGCGATTTTTTAACCGGGCTGCGAATAGCTCAAAAGAACCTTTAAGATAAACTATTTTTATTTGCTGCTCGTTTCGGCAGAGCATTTCGCGGTAAGATGCTTTTAAAGCAGAACAAGCCAAAACCACATTTCTATTTTCCCAAAGCCACCTGTCTATTGCAGCTTGCAATTGTAACAGCCAAGGAAGGCGATCGGCATCTTCTAAAGGAATGCCCAAACTCATTTTTTCGATGTTGGCTGGCGAGTGAAAATCGTCGGCATCGCTGAAATCCCAATTGAGAGAGGCCGCCAGCAACTTGCCAACAGTAGTTTTTCCAGAACCGGAGACTCCCATCACGATCGCAATCATGGCGCTTATTTACCGAATACTTGCAATTCGATCGAGTTGTGCGATCGAGAAACCAGGTTTCTTAAGTTGCCAGATGAATCCTACCACCATAAAAACTTCCAGAAACCCAGTTTATTTTTGATTCTCGATCAAATTTCTTCCATCGTGGGCTTAATTAAATTATAAGCCAATACCCCGATAATTCCACCAACGATCGGGAATATAATAAACGCCCACAACTGTTGGATTGCCCAGGTGCCTTGAAAGATAGCCACACCGATACTTCTAGCTGGGTTAACTGAAGTATTGGTTACGGGAATTCCGACTAAGTGAATCAACACCAGCATCAAGCCGATCGGAATTCCGCCCAAACCGACGGGATATTTGGGATGGGTAGTGCCCATGATTGTAAATAACAGAAAAGCAGTCAGTACAATTTCCGTCAAAGCTGCTGCCAAAAGTCCGTAACCTGTGGGGGAATGTTCTCCAAAACCGTTAGATGCAAATCCAGAAGCCGCTGCATCAAAACCAGGTTTTCCTGATGCTATCATGTACAAAACAAGACCGCCTAAAATCCCTCCTACAATCTGACCTCCTATATAATAAGGAAGTAACACAGCATCGCTCAGTTTGGCAACTACTAAACCGATGCTTACCGCCGGATTAATGTGGCATCCAGAGATAGGGCCAATCGTATAAGCCATGATTAATAGGGACAAGCCAAAGGCGATCGCCACTCCCAAAAAGCCGATTTTGTCTCCAGCTAAAACCGCACTGCCACATCCACCTAATACCAACACAAAAGTACCAAAAGCTTCAGCAACCCCAATCTTTATTTTTTTGTTCATACTCACACTCTCGGAAGTTTTAGATACGTCAATTTCGCACCCAGACTAATAATACTAAATCTAAAAAGTAGACCTACAAAATGTTTCCGGCAGGGCAACAATAGTAATGGAAACTTTTAGCGATGTGTAATTCTAAATTTTAGAAATTGTATTGGCTTAACTGAGACTGCGGAATTTGGAATCAATAAATTAGGTTAAACATACTCTATTATGGAAAAAATGTCAATATTGAGCTAATTATTTGTATAAATTGTGCAATCTTCTGTATTCTATTCACAATAATTAACTTGACTTCTTCCCTAATTCTGCGATCGTAATTTTACTTATTGTTGCTGATTATCCGATCGCCCTTGCAGCTAAAACATCACTGCTAACCGGCTGGTACATCGGACTGGAGAAGGGGCGAATGTCTCGCCAATCGGCGGTTATCTTGCACAGCAAACGGAACTTTAGCGGCGTTGGGGGTTGGTTGAGGCGATCGACTTCTACGAGAACCAATTCTCGATGCTGCGAGATAATTTCAAAAATATCCTCCACCAGATAGCGCTGACAATAGCCTACAATCCAGCGATCTTTAGTACACAGAAGCAAAGCAGAGGAATCGTGCGGATTGTGAAATTCGTGCGCTAAATACAAAAGTTCGCCCGCTTGAACCCGATTAATCCGTTCAACTGCCGGCTTGGGAAGGTATCGCAGTCCACGTGCAAAAAAATGGATGCGGTAACGTCCATTTACATCCGGTTCTGGACAGGGGAATACCTCAAATTTAGCGGTGGCAAGGATTTGGGTAAATTCCCATTTTAGTATAGCTGGGAATGTGCGATATTTTTTGAGAATGATTTCATTTATAGAAGAGGATTTTTTTGAACCGCAGAGGGCGCAGAGGGCGCAGAGAGAGACAGAAAACAGTAGACTTATTTTTCTTTAAACTCTTGTGGGGAGTAGGGGTTGGGCTTCTAGCCCGCCCTAAAAGTTAATTTTAAATGCAGAATAACTTACTATTCGAGAATTTCCAGGACTGATTTTGGCAACAATTTATCTTTAAACCAGACTACTTTTGCTGGCACGTCTTTTACATTCACCCCTGCTTTTTCTAAATTCAGCCGTTCGGAAATAG
Source organism: Microcoleus sp. A003_D6 (assembly GCF_036702825.1). Lineage (NCBI taxonomy): Bacteria > Bacillati > Cyanobacteriota > Cyanophyceae > Oscillatoriales > Microcoleaceae > Microcoleus > Microcoleus sp. A003_D6. Next base: position 9,123 of record NZ_JAUBWA010000118.1, read on the forward strand.
CTAAAATCAAGTTATCGCATTCAGACTTCTGTACTTGTGCAAATTTCTTTTGTAAATACTCCGGCCGCCAATAGCCAACTATTTCTAATAAAAACACTCGCCCGTCGGGATGCACCAACCGAAAGTCGGGAATCATCACACTACCTGGAATCGGAATTAAATCAACTTCTCGCTCTAGTTGCCACTCGGTTTTTGTGGAATTCCATCTTTCAGCAAATGCTGCTTCTAACATACTATCATAAGGCTTGCCAGGGGGATAGTGGCTAACTAAACCGCAGTCGGAATTTAGGGTGAATTTACCTGTTTTCAAAACGCCGCTAAAAGGATCTTTTGTGTGCAGTGTCGAGTGCATACTCCATTTGGTGACGTGCAGCAGTGCGGGCAGCATTTTTGCGAGGGCTAAGCCGTAGCGGGTGCTGGGTTTGAATAAGCTTGTAGGGCCGTCTATTGTCAGTGTAAAACCGTGGTCTGCATCGCCTTCGATGTAAGTCATTAATTGAAAGAGTTTCAGATAGCGAAATAAGAGTTTGTATTCTCCTGGATCGTTGCGGTGGGCGGTTAATTGGACTTGACTTGCTCGGTAAAATATGCCTTGAACTTGAGAAAGATTGTATTTGTGAAGCAAGTTTTCGGGTGTTGGTGCATTAAACTCAGTGAGGATTTTGTTTTCGTTTAAATCGGCGTATAAACCTGTAGTGATTTCGTGAGGCAAAACTTCTCTGTTTAAGTCTTGGCTGAGTTCAGTTGCTACTTTTTCCAGGGTTAATTGGGTGGATTGAGGGCTGGGAGTCGATCGCGCAGACAAAGCAAAAACCCGCTGTCTCAACTCTGAGGGTTCTAGGGGACTGATGACTTCCAAGGTGCAGTAACCGCCTTTCAGCAGGTGCGCTAATCCCCGTTTCAGCCGATAATCGGGGCTGTCGCCTTCTAATTCTAGCAAGCGTCCGTCGAGTTCGCCTTGGGTTTTGCCGATCGACTCTTGGAAGCAGTCGATCATTTCGGTAGCTGCTTCTAGATTTTTAGCATCTATCTTGAGGCGGAGAGGAATTATTGATTCCCCGTTTTGGCGGTGACTTAATAAATCAGTGGGTAACATAAGCAGTGAAAAGTTTTACTCAATTTTTTGTTCGACAATCACCATAACTCCCCTAAGTTTTCCCTCTTCTGTCAAGCTTTGGGTAGTCCGAATTCGCCGATCGCAACTGACAAGATTGATGGTTTCCACGGCCCTGAGAATGTCAGTTGCTTTGTCCCATATTTGAAATACTATCAGATGATCTCCAACTTCTGTGGCTAGTGTCTTGTAGTTGGAAAAGGGAGAGTCGGGACTTTCAATTTGCACTTGCCCTTCACCGACAACATGACCCACAAAGTTTTGGGTTTCACTCTTGCCATTGGCATAAGTTTGAACGTTAGTTTGCCTCCACTGGTTATCAACAATTTTCTGGGTTAACAGGGCTGTAAAACGCTGGGTTTCTTTGCAGTCGGCATCGAGGATTGTCCAGTCTCCCTCCCAAACTCCTGTATGTTTGGGGAAGACTTTAAAGTTACTTAGTTGTACAGTTTCGCTCATTTTCACGTAAGGTAAATTAATTAATATTGAGATTATACCCTGAATTGGGCAATCTTCAATATTCCTGGGAATCATCATTGTCTTCTCCCCATTCTGCTGGGGATTCGGCTGCTTTTTTAGTCGCCTCCCGGTTGACTCCGTAAATCGATTTTAGATTTTAGATTTTAAATAGACCTAGGATTGCTTTAATTATATAACCATCCTTTCGCTAAGACTTCCCATCCAGCAACTAAGTTATTTAAGCTTGCTACCAGGGAATTTCATCATCATCATCTCCCCATTTTGCGGGTGATTCGGCGGCTTTTTTAGTCGCCTCTCGGTTGACTCCGTAAATGGGTGTCGGTTTGACAGTTTCTAATTTCTGATATTCTGGCTTTGGCGGTTCTATTTGTGTTTGTGGTTGGGGTTTGTAAGGCTGCATTCCTCCTCGGCGGCGCTGGGATGTTCTTTCTTCGCTGGTGTCTTCGGTGACGACTTCGTAGAGAATTGCTAACTTATTTACATCGCTGCTTTTGCGGAGAACTCGACCCAATCGCTGGATGTATTCGCGTTCGCTACCGGTGCCTGACAATATGATAGCAATTCTGGCATCGGGAACGTCCACTCCTTCGTTGAGAACGTGGGAGGCGACGAGGGTTTTGTATTCGCCGCTGCGAAAGCGATCGAGGATTTCGTGGCGTTCTTTGACTGGGGTTTGGTGGGTAATTGTGGGGATGAGAAATTCTTGGGAAATTCGGTAAACTGTGGCGTTGTCTCCGGTGAAAATTAGAGTGCGCTGGGGAGAGTGTTCTGCTAGTATTTGAGCTAAGATTCGCAGTTTTCCTTCGGTACAAAGGGCGATTTCTTTAGCTTGGCGGTGGGCTAGCATGGCGCGCCGTCCTAGGGGCGATCGCGCACTTGCCATGATAAACTGTTTCCAACCTTCGAGGCTGGATATTTTGATGTTAGACTGTTTTAAGAAGTCGTTGCGAATGTTCATTAATTCGCCGTATCGCTCAGTTTCTTCTTTTGACAGTTTTACCATAATTTGAACTATTTTATGGTCGGCTAAAGCATCGCCTGCCAAATCTTCGGGTCTTTTGCTAAATACTGTCGGGCCGATCAGGAAATGCAAATCGCTGTGGCGGCCGTCGGTGCGATCGGGTGTTGCTGTCAGTCCCAGTCGATAAGGGGCGATCGCATATTCGGAAATTACTCGATAAAAGTCCGTTGGCAAATGGTGGCATTCGTCAAAAACCAGCAAACCGTATTTATTGCCCAAGGTTTCTGCATGAATGCTGGCACTGTCGTAAGTTGCAACTAAAATTGGCGTTTTGTCCCGCGAACCTCCGCCCAACAATCCGACTTCGATGTCGGGAAAAGCTGCTTTTAAATTAGCATACCACTGGTGCATTAAATCGAGAGTTGGTACTACAATTAATGTACTGCGACCAGTGACTTGCATGGCTAATTGTGCCAGATAAGTTTTGCCCGAAGCAGTGGGGAGGACAACTACTCCTTGGCTTCCTGCTTCTTGCCAAGCTGCGAGGGCTTGTGATTGATGCTGGTAAGGCTGCATTTCGACGCTGGGTACGAGTTCGAGTAGTTCGTATCCCCTAGCTTCGTCGGTGAAGTGAATGCAGTCGGCTTGGAGGCATTCTACCAGCGGGCGGTAGTGAATCGCCCGAATGCGGAATTTTTCCACGCGATCGTCCCAAGTGGCAAAGTCCACCCAGTCTCTGCCTTTGGGCGGCGGGTGTATGAGGAGCGTTCCGCGATCGAATGTTAAGGTAGGTATCCGTGGCATTTGTTTAGATAGGGGGGCGAGTTATGCCTGTTAAATTATAAGTGACAGATCAAATATATTGACTCTTCTTGAAATTATCTGCGTTACTCTGTGTTAATCTGCCCTACATCTGCGGTCGATCTATCACTCAAAAAATTATGTAATTCAAGTCTAAATTTTGGAAATTGCGATCGCACTGGATAAAAATCAAACAAATATTCTCCTAGCCGGATTGCCGGATTGCCAAATCTAAAATCTACAATGGTATTATCCCGCTGGGGATGGTTTTTAAGTTAGATTCGATCTACGTATGCCTGATATTAGAGGTTATAGATGGAAATAGGCGTCCCCAAGGAAATCAAGGATTTAGAGTTTCGAGTCGGGCTCAGTCCCACAAGTGTCCGGGCTTGTTCGGACAAAGGCCACACAGTTTTCGTGGAAACGAATGCAGGCGCTGGGGCCGGTTTCGCGGACGAGGACTACGTTGAAGCAGGGGCTAAGATTGTCTTAAAGGCTTCAGATGTCTGGAATCGCGAACTAATTGTTAAAGTTAAGGAACCGCTGCCTGCTGAGTATCCGCTGATTCAAAAAAAGCAGTTGCTGTTTACATATTTGCACTTAGCAGCCGATCGTACATTAACCGAGCATTTAATCAACAGCGGAGTCCAGGCCATCGCCTACGAAACCGTCGAACTCCCGGACAGAAAATTGCCGCTGCTGACGCCGATGAGCATTATTGCAGGCCGTTTGGCCGTGCAGTTCGGAGCTCGGTTTTTGGAACGGCAGCAAGGTGGCCGCGGCGTGCTTTTGGGCGGTGTACCGGGGGTAAGACCGGGTAAAGTTGTGATTTTGGGCGGCGGAATTGTCGGCACAGAAGCGGCCAGAATTGCTGTAGGAATGGGCGCGAGAGTGCAGATTTTAGACGTAAATGTCGATCGCTTAGCCTACTTAGAAACTCTGTTCGGTTCCAGAGTAGAATACCTCTACAGCAGTCCTTTGCAAATAGAAGCAGTTGTTCCCGATGCTGATTTATTAATCGGTGCAGTTTTGGTCTTAGGCAAAAAAGCTCCGGTGCTGGTTTCTCGCGAATTTGTTGCGAAGATGCACCCCGGTTCTGTGATTGTTGATGTAGCCGTTGACCAAGGCGGCTGCGTGGAAACTTTGCGGGTAACTTCTCACACAAATCCCACTTATGTTGAGGAAGGAGTTGTGCATTACGGCGTGCCAAATATGCCCGGTGCCGTGCCTTGGACTGCAACTCAAGCTTTGAATAACAGCACTTTGCCTTATGTTTTGCAGTTGGCAAATAGCGGGATTAAAGCTTTGGAAATGAATCCGAGTTTGGCGAAGGGATTGAACGTGCAGAATCACCGATTGGTGCATCCGGCCGTGCGCGAGGTTTTCGCCGATTTGGCCGATTAGATTCCCATTTTTTTAAGTAAGCTGTCCCGCATCTAAATTGTATTTGAGCGCGGGCGGGACGCCCACCCCACAAGAAACTTGATGTGTTGTGGAATGGGCCGAAGAGCCCGTTCCTAAGAATGCTGCCAGATGTGAGTTACTAAGCTGTTACGCATTTAAAATAGTATTGTAGGGTGCCACGGCCCCTTTCTCGTTTCCCTTGCGAGCGTCAGTGTTCTAGCTGACGCACCCTACAGGTCTCGTTAGTGGTTTAAATGCTCCACAGCTTACTCACATCTTGCAACATTGTCAATAAGCCTTTCACGGGCGGAAAGGATGCCCAACCCTACTCCCCACCAGAAAATTTACTCTTTGTGGAACAGGCATCTTGCCTGTTCCTAAGAATGGTGCAATATCTCAGTTACTACGAACCTTGTTGTAAAATTACTGTTGATAAATTTTGCGGATTTCGTCGAGGTTGTTGGCTGCTGGCATATCAGATGCGATCGCCTGCAAAACACCAACATCAGAAATTCCCGAAATCTCATCAAGCAGCAGCAATCCTTCATCTCCAAACTTCAGTCTCAAACCGAGTTCGATCATCTGAATAAATGCTCGTTTAGTCCGCGCTTGTTCCTCCAGTAACTGAGCATCTTTTTGAGATAACTGAGCATCTTTTTGAGATAACTGAGCATCTTTTTGAGATAACTGAGCATCTTTTTGAGATAACTGAGCATCTTTTTGAGATAACTGAGCATTTTTTTGTGCCGCCAGTTCGTCGCCCGTAGGAATGGGAGCGCCACCAGCATAGCACCAGCGCAACCAAGTACCAGTGACCTTTTCAAATTCACCTTCCCACAGAGTTAGTCCCAAACCGACTTCGGGAAACCAAGCATCAGTTTTGGGTACGTAGGATTGATTCTGCAATTCAAAGACTCGCAGCGTGCTACCTCTCAACTCCCGTAACGGATCGTACACAACATAATAGGGGATTCGCATTCGAGCGTAGTCTATTAACTTGCTGCCCAATTCATTTCCCGGAGTTGGGGAAACAATTTCGATCGCAATTTCCGGAGGTTTGCCAAATTCCCAAAATAAATACGATCGCACTTGTCTTTCCCACCAATCCTCAGCACCAGTAATATTGATACTGAGAAAAACATCCGGGGCGACTCCCGGTTGGCGTATGCTGCTGAACAAACCAACATTTGCAGCCGCAATAAAGGGAACAGTAATCCCCGTATCGCCACCGCTATACAAAACCGTTGTCAGCAGTCGCTGCTGTTTTTCGTTGATGAAGCTGTCCAAAGGAGTATCGTCTTCTAGAACTAAGTTGCTAATATCTGGCAACTGACTCGGATCGAGGGTTAATGGCTCAGACATAGGTAGCCGAGGTGAGAAATATCTGCCACAAAAATTTTAACATAATAGGCATGGGGCATGGGGCAATATTAAGTTTTTCCACTCAAGATCGACAGTAGACTTTAATTGCATTCCCAAGCTCTCTCAAGACTTGAAATTATCTGCGTTTATCTGTGTTTATCTGCCTGACATCTGCGTTCGATCGATCGAACAATTTATGCCATTCAATAAGTCTAGTTAACAGATATAGCGGTTCTCAAAAAAGTGAGGTATGCCCTATGCCCTATGCCCTATGCCCTATGCCCAGTCGTACCTCATCTTTCTGAGAAAGGCTATATATTACTCGCAGGTCAGAAGCAGAAAAAAAATAAATTCCCCAAAACACTTGACAGATTCGCGAACTTATGGCAGAGTAGTAATTCGTGACCGATGCGGAACTGGCGGAATTGGTAGACGCGCATGATTCAGGTTCATGTGGTGCAAGCCTTCCGGGTTCAAGTCCCGGGTTCCGCATTCCAAAAGCAGAAGAAAGTTTGGGGTTAACCCGATACAGGCAATAACCCCATTCGGTCTGCTAAATTAAAAAATGCTGACAAGTATTCAAAACCCCCTAGTTAAAGAAATCCGCAAGCTGCACAGCTCGAAGGGACGCAGGGAACAACAACTATTTTTACTCGAAGGAACGCACTTGCTCGAAGAAGCTTGCGCGGCTAAATACCGGCTAGCAACGGTTTGCTGCACTCCCGAATGGCTGGATAGGCACGGGAAACTTTGGGAGCAAATTGGTAATTTAGCCGATCGCACAGAGTTAGTAAGTGCAAAAGTGTTAGAGTCGATCGCCACTACAGTTCAACCAGACGGCATTGTCGCCACCGCACCCCGCGCGGCAACCGCGCCCGCAGAATTGTCAACTTTAGGAATAGCCTTAGAAACAATCCAAGATCCCGGCAACTTGGGGGCGATCGTCCGCACGGCTGCGGCTGCTAATGCCGACGGTTTGCTGCTGAGCGCTGAGTGCGCCGATTTAGACCATCCCAAAGTGCTGCGCGCCTCGGCAGGAGCTTGGTTTAAGCTGCCAATGGCAGTCAGTCCAGATTTAACCGCCGAAGTCTCCGGGTATAAAAATCGAGGAATGCAAATCTTAGCAACCGTCGCCGACGCGAGTTTAACTTATTGGGAAGTAGATTTGCGAGTGCCGACTCTGATAGTTTTGGGCAATGAAGGTTCTGGTTTGTCGGAAGAATTGAGGAGTTTGGCCGATCGACAAATCCAAATCCCCCTGAGTCGCGGCGTAGAATCTTTAAATGTGTCGATCGCCGGAGCCCTCATCTTGTACGAAGCTCAACGGCAAAGAAGTCATCAGTCATCGGTCATTAGTCATTAGCGATCGGTCATTGGTCGCGATCTGTGCATGGAGACCCGTGCGAAACCGGGTTTTTTTACGAAAAGACGCGTTACAACCCGCAGATGAGCGTAAAAAACCCGGTTTCTAAGCATCGCGCCGTGCGTCCAGGACTGTATCTGTAAATTCAAAGCCTGATTATTGACAAGTGGTTGGCCATTTAAATTGTATTTAGGACTTACGCATTGACAAAATAACCAAACAGTGCATAGATAAATAACTGGAGTTTAGACTAAAAAACGATCGCATCTAAAAGTAGCTGCCTTTGAAGATCCGGCAAGCTGTTGCTCAAAAACTCAAGAGAGAGAAGGTTAAATAGCCAATCTTGAAGACTTTTTGCGTCGAGAAACCCGTTTTTTCACAGTGGGATAGCATGGTGCCTTGGTACGTACCTTTCCTTGTTCCCAGCCGGGGGATTTTCCCCTCTGCGCAAGGCATTTTTGCGGGAGTACCAATGTCAACTAAAACCGACAACATTGATTGGGCAACACGTCCAGGAGTTAAATTGATACGCTTCAGATTGCCAAGGGAGTTGATTTTCCACCACTAAATCCCTAGCTAGCCAAAGTTGCCAACTCATCAATGGCATTAAATCACTCCACCGTTCAGATTGTTCGGGAGTTCTCAAGTTAGGCAATGTCCAATGTAATCGTTGCGAAAGCAAACCTATACCAATAGACCTCTTGCAAAATAATTTTGTGCTATTATAGAAAGTTTAGACAATTTTTAAATCTAGCAGGCTGCGCAAGTTTAAGCAGATGCCAATCAACCCAATAATTAAAAGTTTGACCTAAACTTGAGCAGACTTTTAATTATAACACATATTTTTTTTGCAATAAATCTAATACAAAGCCCCGATCTAGAAATCCACTGCTTCTAACCATTCAATAACATGATGGCTATTGTGCAAGATAGTGTAGATTTTCTCATCTGGCAAAAGGCTGAGTCTCGTTTCTGGATTATCCGTGCGGTTGTCTGATTGGCGATCGAACCGCTCATGTATTGATTTCAGGAGTGACGCGGATTGGGTAGATGCTACCTCAACTGCAAGCAATGGTTCGCTCTGGTTGGAGTATCCTGCAAACAATCGAAGCATGAGAACCGGCTCTCAGTAATTAATTGGACAAATGTGGGAATTGTCACCTTTGAGTCACATTTGCTGTGGACACTAAGAGTAGACCTTGATTGTCTACCTTATCCTAAATAGGTTTTTGAGGATGAACAGTTAACCTTTCCAGCAACTCTTTTTAATTTCTGGTATCGCAGGAATTCTAATTCTTCAGAGTGTCGGATTTTTAGGCAAAACGGAAATTGGTTTACGCCTGGGTGTCGTTACAAATTCTACTCGTTGAGAAGCTAAAACTGTGGATAGATTAGAGAACACTGCACTGGTGGAACGTAACGAACCTCAAACAGGGACTCCAAAACCCTCCATTACTCTAATTGATGCGATCGCCTTGATTGTCGGGCTAGTAATCGGCGCAGGCATTTTTGAAACCCCTGCTCTGGTCGCTGCTAATACCGGAACGGTTGGTGGTGTCATAGGAGTCTGGCTCATGGGCGGTGTTGTGTCATTGCTGGGGGCACTTTGCTACGCCGAATTGGCAACGACTTATCCCCATGTCGGCGGCAACTACTACTACCTGAAACGGGCATTTGGGCAACCGATCGCGGTTTTATTTGCCTGGGCACGCATGACTGTGATTCAGACTGGATCGATCGCGCTGCTGGCGTTTGTGTTTGGCGACTATGCCTCTGAGCTATTTCGACTAGGTGGCTACTCGCCTGCAATTTACGCCGCATTCGCGATCGCCCTGCTCACAATGCTGAACATCATTGGACTGCGCCAGAGTAAAGGCCTCCAGAACTGGCTAGCGGTGATACTCGTTTTAGGCTTACTGCTGGTTATCGTGGTTGGTCTGGCATCCTACCCTCCTTCCGTCGGGCCCCTTCCCTCCGATGCCTCTCCTACCTCTTCCTGGGGCTTAGCGCTGGTCTTCGTCCTGCTGTCCTATGGTGGTTGGAATGAGGCCGCTTACATTTCTGCCGAAATTCACCACCCGCAGCGCAATATTGTGCGATCGTTCCTCTGGAGCATTGGCATCATTACAGGACTTTATCTGCTGATTAATCTGGCATATCTGCGGGGATTGGGTATCGCAGGCATGGCCGACTCTCAAGCCGTTGCATCAGATTTACTGCGGCGAGTGCTGGGTGAACCTGGAGCCGCGTTTGTGAGTTTACTGGTTGTCACCGCCACGCTGGGGTCGATCAACGCCAGCATCTTTACGGGGGCACGCAGCAGCTTTGCTCTGGGGCAGGATATGTCTGCGTTTCGCTGGTTGGGACGCTGGCACCCGCATCCGAGTTCACCGACAACCGCTTATTTATTGCAAGGTGCGATCGCGCTGACGCTGATTGGGCTGGGAACCTTCACCCGCAAAGGATTTGAAACAATGGTGGACTATACTGCGCCCATCTTCTGGTTTTTCTTTTTGATCAGCACCGTGTCGTTAATTGTTTTACGCCTTCGAGATCCCGATCGACTCCGCCCGTTTAGCGTACCGCTTTACCCGATCGTTCCCATAGTGTTCTGCGCCATTTGTGGCTATTTGCTCTATTCGAGTGTGGTCTATACAGGCATCGGCGCGATCGCAGGGATCATCGTTGTTCTACTGGGTCTTCCCTTTGTTCGTCAAACTACATAGCAATTTTTTTTGGAGATTACGATCGTGCAACTCAAAACCATTAGACAATCACTCTTTGTTGGCGTTAGCATTCTCAGTTTTGCTGCGATCGGCTGTACCGAACAACGTAACTTTGAGACAGTGGCTCCCACCCCGGCTGCCACATCCCAAACTAATTCTGTTTCCGATCGGGCTCAAGCGACTCCTAGCCCCACAACAGAAGCTCCCACCCGTGAACCCGATGTCGTTTACGTTCCAACCCCTGTAGCGGTTGTGAATGAAATGCTGCGGCTGGCAAACGTGCAATCCAATGACGTGGTTTACGACCTGGGTAGTGGCGACGGTAGGATTGTGATTGCAGCCGCTCAAAAGGTTGGCGCGCGGGGCATTGGTATTGACATCAACCCAGAACGCATTCGAGAAGCTAACCAGAACGCCCAAAAGGCTGGCGTGACCGATCGTGTCCAGTTTCGTCAGCAAGATTTATTCCAAACAGACTTCAGTGAGGCAACAGTTGTCACGCTTTACCTACTGCCAGAACTCAACGTAAAACTGCGCCCTAAATTACTCAGTGAATTAAAACCAGGTACGCGCATTGTGTCCCATGAATTCGATATGGGCGACTGGAAACCTGAGCAAGTAGTAAAAGTGGGCGAGAGAACAGTCTACTACTGGGTTGTACCTGAAACTCCTCCTGCTAATTTGAAGAAGTAGTGAGACTATTGCAGCTTGAGGGGTCAGACTCTATAGACCTGGCAGGAAGATCGATCTTCCTGCCAGGTCAGCACTCTAACTCACGTTAAATCACAGCAATACAGTCAATTTCAACTAACACATCTTTCGGCAAACGCGAAACCTCCACACAAGCGCGTGCCGGTGCAGTTTCCGCATCAAAATATTTCGCATAAACCGCATTTACGGCGGCAAAATCATTCATATCTTTAAGGAAAACCGTAGTTTTTACCACATCCAACCAAGTAGCGCCGGCTTCTGTGAGAATGGCTTCGAGATTTGCCATAACTTGTTCGGTTTGTTTTGCCACATCGTCGGTGTAGACAATATCGTTTAGTCTAATGTCGATCGCAATTTGACCGGCTACAAATAGCATAGTGCCCGTAGCGGCGATCGCTTGATTGTAAGGGCCCACCGGTGCCGGTGCTTTGTCAGTACGAATAATTTTGCGCGTCATAGATATCACTTTTTGGGATAGTTTTTCCGAGGTTTCCGGCTGGTAGAGTTCTCCGTCAGAGGTTTCAGGCTGGTAGAGTTCTCCATCGGGCATTGTAGCACCAGTGAAGTCTGCATTTTCAATATTCCAACCATAAATTCTTGCCTTAGTTAAGTCTGCCTTTTTCAATTTTACTCCACTTAGATCGGCTCTAGTTAAATTTGCTCCTTGCAGATTAGCTCTTTCGAGATTCGAGCTTTGCAAACAGGCTTTTTCAAGGTTAGCTTCTCCCAAGTTTGCCACACTTAAATCTACATTTATCAACTTAATTCCTGACAAATTGCTTTGTTGCAAATTGACTGCCCTGAGTTTACAACCATTCAGATTTGCCTCTAAAAATTGTACACCACTTAGAATTGTTGCAGTTAAATTTGCTTCAGCCAGGTTTGCTCTAGTCAGATTAGCGTTAGTCAAGTTAGCTTTACTTAAGTCTGCCTGAAACAAGGAGGCTCTACTTAGGTTAGTAGCGCCTAGGTTTGCACCACTCAGATTTGCCATCTCAAGATTAGTATTAGTCAAGTTTGAGCTACTCAGATTTGCTTTACTCAAATTTGCATCATTGAGTTCTGCTAAACTTAGATTAGCTGAATCACAACGTATTTCACTCAAGTTTGCACTTGTCAGAGATGCCCGACTCAGGTTAGCACGGTAAAGGTTCGCTTTTGTCAGGTTTGTGCCAATCAAATCAGCCCCACTCAAATCAGCACCCTGTAGGTCGATCCCACTCAGATCAGCACCTTTAAGGTTTACCCCACTTAAGTTTTGATTCTGAAATGTACGTTCGCCTGTGGCGTATCTTTCTAAAAGTTCTTCAGCTTTCATACATTAACCTCGATCGCCCTCACATCCCAAAAATCACTATACCATCCGCGCGAATCAGGAGTGCACCCGCCATTTTGCGCGTCAATAACTATGGGATTCCACACTCCGCAGTGCAAGAAACCGGGTTTCTACGATAATTTAACCATCCTCACGCCCGATTTACGCAGAAACCCGGTTTCTTTATCGCAGTCAAAGAACCTCACCCAGCAATAAACTTCATCGCCACACCATTCATGCAGTAACGTTTGCCAGTAGGTGCAGGGCCGTCATCAAATACATGACCCAAATGCCCGCCGCAGCGACGGCAATGCACCTCAATTCTAGTCCCAAACAGCGAATTATCCACAGATGTGCCGATCGCCCCTTTTATGGGGTCAGAAAAACTGGGCCAACCAGTACCGCTATCAAATTTGGTTTGCGACGAAAAAACTGGCAAACTGCACGCAGCACACGCATAAATTCCCTTCCCGTATTGCTTGTCGAGAATGCTAGTGTGAGAGCGTTCAGTGCCTTGTTTTCGCAACACATCAAACTGTGCCGGAGTCAAAATTTTGCGCCACTCTTCCTCAGTTTTAGTAACTTCAAAAACACCCTTAGAAGCAGCCATAACATCTGAATCCCCAGGCAAACAGGACGATAACCATGCCATGCTTACTGTTGCTAGACCAGCTTGTAAAAAAACTCGTTTTTTCATGATACATCATCCACTTGCTAATTAATGCCACTTCCGAAAACTACCGCTACATATATTGTACGCGATATCTGTATTAGATTGGTAATAAATAACTTACTTGCTAGTTTTACCTGCCACACCCTTCAGATATAGTAATGGCTTGAATGGTAATAATCACCGCAATGCCCTTCGCAAAATATAACCTCTCCCTTCCTATTCTTTGCCCACTCTGCCAATTTTTTATAATCAATGAGTTTGCTACCATATTTGTAACCTTTACCAGCATCTTCTTTATATGGCGGATCGATAAACCAAGTTGCTTCTATGTCAGGAGCTAATGTGTAATCCCCGCTAATAATTAGACCTCTTGCAAAAATCCTTTTCATCAATTAATGGGACGGGCAAGATGCCCATCCCACCAGAAAAAATAACTCTTGTGGGATGGGCATCTTGCCCGTCCTAATTATTTTTGCAAGAGGTCTAATGCTTT
>NZ_JAUBWA010000119.1:0-22284 GCF_036702825.1 Microcoleus sp. A003_D6
CAAAAAAGCCTTTGCAAAAAAGGAAAAAGAAGCCTGCGGTCTAACTGTACCCAGTTGACCGTCAGGTTAGTTCACTCTTGGCATAGTGTGTCGGTGTTTATTAGTCGATCGGCAGGTTGGCTATTCCCTGTGGTGATTGTGAAAACAGCGGTTTCGTGCTATGGAAGTTTATCTGCTGTGGCATATTTCGATCGACCTCAAAATGTGTTCAAATTTTTAGTGTCCGGCCCAATGTGCGATCGGGCGTTAGCGCTACTCATTGAATCTCGATCGAGTAAGGTGCAAAATACCCATTTTAAGGAGCAAATCATGCAGCCAGAACAGCGTCAGCGAGCAATGGGGGCGTTTGAAGAGTTTTTGAGGGCGCCGCTTGAGGAACGATTGCAACACCAGCAGAGTCGAGTTGCCGAATCCGAGGCGATCGCCCTTTTCCAAAAAGTCGCTGCCACAGTACCAGCTTACCAGACTTTCCTAGCTGCACTCAACATCAATCCCGCCTCAATTCAAACCTTTGAAGACTTCCAAAAATTGCCGCTAATTACCAAAGATAATTATTTACGCTGTCACCCGCTACCTCAGTTGTGTTACCAGGGCAAACTAGAAACTTGCGATTTCATTGCTGTTTCGTCGGGTTCGACAGGAAATCCGACATTTTGGCCGCGTTTTATCAGCGACGAGTTGCAAATTGCCGCTCGTTTTGAACAAATATTTCACGACAGTTTTTACGCCGACAAGCGCTCAACTTTAGCTGTCATTTGCTTTGCGTTGGGAACTTGGGTTGGGGGAATGTACACGGCAAATTGCTGTCGCTATCTAGCGAGTAAGGGCTATCCAGTTACAGTTGTGACGCCTGGGAATAATAAGACTGAAATATTCCGAGTTGTGCAGGAACTTGGGGAGCATTTTGAGCAAGTAGTTTTGTTGGGATATCCGCCATTTATCAAGGATGTGATTGATAGCGGAATTGCTGGGGGTGTGGAGTGGCAAAAATACCGAATTAAGATGGTGTTTGCGGGGGAAGTGTTTAGCGAAGAATGGCGGAGTTTGGTGAGCGATCGCACTAATTCTGACAACCTATATTACAACTCTGCGAGCCTTTACGGTACGGCAGACGCGGGCGTTTTGGGCAACGAGACACCGCTGAGCATTTGCATCCGTCGCTTTTTAGCCAAGAATCCCGAAGCAGCACGCAATTTATTCGGGGAATCACGGTTGCCAACGCTGATGCAGTACGATCCGAAAAGCCGCTTTTTTGAAGTGAATAATGACGGCACGCTATTATTTTCTGGCGATAATGGCATCCCGCTAATACGCTATCACATCTCGGATAACGGCGGTTTAATTTGTTACGAAGCAATGCTCAATTTTTTGGCGGAATGGGGATTTAACCCTGTGGCAAGTTTGCAGCAAGCAGCAGGTATGAAAGTTTCTGATTTCCCCAGAGGAATTCGCTGTTTGCCCTTTGTCTATGTATTTGGGCGATCGCACTTTACCGTTTCCTACTTCGGTGCCAACATTTACCCGGAAAATGTCACCGTAGGTTTAGAAGTTCCCACCATTCGGGAATGGGTGACGGGAAAATTTGTATTGCAAGTCAAGGAAGATGCGGATCAAAATCGGTTTTTATCGGTGGTTGTGGAATTAGCAGCGGGGGTGGAGGGCGACGAGGAGATGAAGCAGGCGATCGCATCTTCAATTCTCGTGCAATTGCGGCGGCTAAACAGCGAATTTGCTAATTACGTGCCACCCGAATATCAGTTACCTGTGGTGACATTAACGGAGACGGGCGATGCGGAGTATTTTCCGATTGGGGTGAAGCACCGATACACGCGGCAGTAAGTAGTTTGAATTGATGAGCTATCAGTTTTCAAAAGTCTTGTGTTATTCTATAATTAGGGTGACATTTGATGGTTCAGCTTAGAATATGCCAGCAAAAGACATCTACCACAATACTGTCAGAACAGCTCTAGAAAAAGACGGCTGGACGATAACAAACGATCCGCTACCCTTAAAAGTTGGTAAACGTACTCTCAGTGTTGATTTAGGTGCAGAAAAACTATTTGCTGCCGAAAAGCAAGGTCGCAAAATTGCTGTAGAAGTAAAAAGTTTCGTAAGTGCTTCACCCGTTCATGACTTAGAACAAGCTGTTGGACAGTATATTGTCTCTGAAGATATTCTAAAGCGATCGGAACCTGAACGGATAATATATCTGGCAATTCGTGCAGAAGTTTATGCAGAAATCTTTTCTGAACCTATCGGGCAGATTTTGTTAGAGAACAAGAGATTTAAACTAATAGTTTTTGATTCATTAAAGGAGACAATTGTCAGATGGATAGACTAGATGAATATCGCCAAATTGTTCGCAATGTTTTAGATAGTTATGCCCAGATTTCTTACGGACACGGAGAAATTAAAAGCAGCGTTATTGTTGACAGCGAACAAAACAATTTTTTACTAATGCACGATGGCTGGCAAGGGCCTAAAAGAATTCACGATTGTATCGTTCATGTAGAAATTATCGACGGCAAAATCTGGATTCAACAAGATGGTATAGAAACGGGAATTACCGCAGAACTTGTAGAATTAGGAGTGCCTAAAGATATGATAGTTTTAGGGTTTCATCCGTATCACGTTCGGCAGCATACGGGATATGCGATCGCCTAAACCAGCTTACTATAAAGGAAAATTGAATGAAAGGACGATCGCTAAATTGTATCGGGATCGATGTTTAATTCTCGCAATTTCGCGGCCAGGCGATCGGCTCGTTGAGCCTCCCTTTCTGCAACCTCTTCAGGAGTAGGTACAAGCTCTCCTTCTACTGTAAAGAAACGCAATTTTCCGCTACAAATCCCCAAACTCAAATCGAGCTGTTGACTCCGCAGATAGCCGAATTCATTCGGTGCAATTGGTTGATATTCCCCATCAACTAAATGAAACCCAGCTAATTCTAAAGTTTCTGGGTCAAACCAAAAGTAATCGTGAGTGCGAAAAGTATCTTGATAGAGTTGTTTCTTAAAGTTTTTGTCTGTATCTGCTGTTTTGGGCGACAGGATTTCAACGATAATATTCGGATACTTTCCCTCTTCATCCCAAACTACCCAGCTTTTCCGAGTTTTTCGTTCAGTTCCGAGTACCACAAAAAAGTCTGAGCCTCGGAAGTCTTTCGATTTAAGTTGCTTGGAACAGTAATAAAGGGTGAGGTTTCCAGCAGCATAGAAATTGTTTCTATCTCGCCACAGCCATTCTAGACAGTTGAGGAGTAGGATTATTTGTCGGAGATGCAGTTCTGTTTCTACGGAATGTTCATCACTATATAAATCGTCGGGCGGAAAGATAAAGTTTTCCGGTATCTCTTGTTCTGGTATCTCTTGGGAAGTAGCTAATTCTGCGGTTGCGGACATGGCTGCTGGGTGAGGAGTAAGAGGTTGTGTGTCTATTTTAGCAAGCTTTTCATATCTCTGCCGAGGACTATGCTGAAAGCCCGATCGCACTTTTTGCCCAAAAATGCGATCGAACACCGAACAATATCAAATCTAGCATCAGAATTATTCCTATCTCTATTCTCGACAAGCGCGTGAATCAGCGTCAATCCATTGTCATCTGCGGTTAATACATTCTCTTTTTTTAACCGCAGATACAGGCAGATAAACACAGATTAACGCAGATGAATTATATGAATTCCGGTTGCACCATCCGTGATTTTTAACTGTTGACTGGATTTTACTATTCCGATGCTACCGCAATTGAACTAATTAGTCTTTAACTATTAGCAATTAGCATTTTATTGACCGTCAGTTTGTCTCAGAGCCATCAGAATTTCCGGTCGTTTCATGCGCGCGTAGCCCCGAATTTTCCGGTCTTTGCCGATCGCCTTCAACCGTCTCAGCGAAAGACTTTCGTAGTCTTCTTCTGGGGACGGGGACGAAAACGGCAACTCCAACTGCAACTGCGGTAACTGAGGTTTCTGCTGAGCTTTCGACTGCTTCTTAGGCTGGGTTCTTGACTGCTTTTTCGGTTGGGCATCGGGCTGTATTTCTGAGTGCGCCGCCGCAGCTCCCAGTTGGCTGCGGAGCGTTTCAATTTGATTTTTTAGGTCATTTTCTACGTCTTCAATGGCGTCGGAAACAAACTGATTAATTGTTTGGACTGTGCGTTCTAATTTTATTGACAGCAGTTTTTCCAGTTCATCCAACTGTCTCAAAGCACCTTCAAGACTCACATCAGAAGTAACAGCCGATGTTGGCGGACGGTTGCTGCTCGATTGTTGAATTTTTTTAGCCATTTTATCTACCTTTTCATGAAATGCTTTTTCCACTTGTTCGAGCAAATGCTTAATCTGTTCTATTTGGTTGCGCTCAAAGTTCTGCTCAGTTAGAGCTTTTACGTGCTTTTTTAGCAGTTCTTCATTTTTTTTAACAGATTGTTCTATTTGTTTTGTTAGACTATCTACCTTTTTTTGAAATGATAGCTCAAGTTGTTGCAGTAGAGTGTCAATTTGTGCAGGTTTCTGAGTCGGTTGCGGAGCTAAATGTTCCATTTCTGCTTGAGCAACAGCTACCTCCTCCTCGGTCATTTCAAATATCCACGCCCACATTTGCTCGGTGCCGAGTTCTTTAGCAACAATACACCAATCTGAGCCGCAGACAACTTCATATTCTTCTTCGTTGCTGTAAGCTTCTGTAGGGCGTACAATTAAAGGAATCAAGTTGCTGCCTTGCTCGATCAGACTTCTCCTGAGAGCTTCGCGGCGTTCGCGGGGAATCTCCCCCCTGTGATGCTCTGGTATGGCAATTTGGGAAGTGTAAATCTGGCTGTGACTAATTGGCTTAATCCGCAAATATTCAACTATTCGGTTTTGATCGGACGATCGATCCATCTTGTTACAAGTCCCCTTTTGTCATTAAAATCTGGTGTGTAGGTGTTTATGTATATTTGTACTTTACAGCCTCAGTTTTACGTGCTGCTGAACTAACCCAAAAACTCTAATTGTCGGGTGCGCCACAAGCACTTTACCAAAACTGCGATCGAACTCGGTTATCTGGGGAGATATCGCCTTGCTGCTGTACCTGTGCGGTGACAGCCCTGGCGATGGCGTCCCGCCCTCGCCCGTGCTACGGCAAAAGTTATTGCAATTCCTAAAAAAAACCGACTGTGATGAGTTTAACTGGCTGCGGGACACCAATGATACACTGCTTTACTCATCTTTACTTTTTTGGCGTCAGGGCGATCCTCTTCTGCAAGCTTCGCTAACGGGCTGACGTTGCGAGTTGCGATCGCGATTCTGCCAGAAATAATCTTCTTTTGCTTTTTGTACAAAAGATGGTATAAGAATATTAATGGCGATGGAGCTCGCCAAAACCGCCTGAAGCGTCATTCTTTCCTTGCGTGAATTGAAAGACTAAAAGGCTGATGGCTCCTACTTTTCTGGCTTGCTGCCGGAGAGTAGGGCCGTGAAAAATTCTCACTAACCTCTCACAGCTAGCAAGCCTTGTCCATGCCCGAGATATTGGAGAAAGGAATCTAATGTTAGCTAGTGTGCTGTGGATTTTATTGATGGGCTTTTTTGCGGGTCAAATTGCCCGCCGCTTAGGTGCTCCGCCTCTGATTGGAATGATTTTGGTAGGGATAGTTTTAGGGCCGCAAGTTAGCGATGTCCTGAGTCCAGAAGTGCTGAAATCGGCGGATAATCTACGAATTGTGGCAGTGACAATTATCCTGATGAAAGCGGGATTAGGACTAGATCGAGAAAAGCTGTCACAGCAGGGAACTGTGGCGCTGCGGTTAGGAGTTTTACCAGCGGCAATTGAGGCAATTGCGATCGCATTCGCTGCGATACTAATTTTTCAATTCGACTTTCCCACAGGGTTACTTTTGGGTTGCGTAATTGGTGCAGAATCACCCGCTGTAATTGTCCCTGGAATGCTGCGACTAAAAAGTTTAGGCTGGGGTGTTACCAAAGGAATTCCCGATGCCATTCTTACGGGTAGCGCCTTATCTGATGTTTTATTACTGTTAGTCTTTAGCTTACTTTTGAGTTTCTTCGATCGAGGAAAACTTGAGAATATCATCATCCCAGGAGGATTCAGCCTGAGCGCAGTTCAATTGCTCCCCTTTCAGGTAGCAATGCAAGTAGGATTTGGGGTTTTAATTGGCTACATTGCTGCTCGTTTAACTGTCTCTCTACTAACTCAACAAAACTGGACGCAAAACGCCGTTCAAGATGTATTAATTGCCGCCAGTATTGCGCTTCTATTAGTAATTTTTGAGCAATATTTCCCCTACTCTGGCTATTTGGCAGCAATGGGAATGGGCTTTTTTTTGATTGAACTCGACCCACCTTTGGCTAGACGACTACGCGGTGGATTTGACAGCTTATGGATTGTCGCTGAGATTGTTTTATTTGTCTTATTGGGAGCAAGTATTCAACTTCAGGTATTAGGGAAGACTTTTTTGCCGGGGCTTTTTGTATTGGCAATTGGCTTGTTTATTGGTCGCACTATAGGTTGGTATTTCTCGACATTGGGTAGTAATTGGAATTGGCGAGAAAGACTATTTTTGCTGCCCGGAAATATGGCAAAAGCCACCGTTCAAGCTGCCATTGGTGGGATTCCTTTATCTATGGGGATTGAGGGAGGAGAAATTATCTTAGCCGTTGCTGTACTCTCAATTTTGATAACCGCACCGATAGGTGCTTGGGGAATTCCCATGTTTGCCCCAAAATTGTTAGAACGGGGAGAAGTCGATCCGACAAAAGTAACAGTAGTAACTCGTAATATAATATTAGCAGCAGTCGATACTTCTCCCTTTGCTACAGATGTTTTACTCAAAGCAGCAAGCTTAGCACGTCGTGTTGATGGTGAAGTGATTGTGTTACACATCATTAATATTGCAGAAAAAGAGGCTGTAGAACAACTGCGCGATCGCACTCAAAAATTACTGGCAGATATTCGCCATCAATTCATTGCCATTACTGGCTCAGTTCCAGAGGAAATTATGCGCGTCGCGGAACAGTATCAAGTAACAGATATTGTGATGGGAAAACGGGGATATCAATCTTGGGAAAAGGTGTTAGTTGGTTCCGGATCGCAAGCAGTGATAGAAAATAGTTCTATTCCCGTAATTTTGGTAGACAAACGCAAAATTTAACCTGCCAAAACATTTAGGAAATATATCCGTAAGCTGTGGAGCATTTAAACCACTAACGAGACCTGTAGGGTGCGTCAGCTAGAAGACTGACGCTCGCAAGGGAAACGAGAAAGGAGCCGTGGCACCCTACAATACTATTTTAAATGCGTAACAGCTTACTGTCGCCCTCTGAAGGGTATTTAAACCGCCCATAGGGCGCTGTTACCAAAGTCACAAATAGGAGTTTGATTGTGAAAAGATTTGAGAAATTTGAGCAATTTATTGCAGTCTTCCAACTCAGCAAGTGGTTCATCATTTCTTGTATAGTTGGCATTCTTTCCGGCTTAGGTTCCGCGGCTCTCCTAGCATCTTTAGATTGGGCAACAAATTGGCGAGAATCTCATCTGTGGATGATTGCCTTATTGCCAGTGGCTGGATTCTTAAGTGGTTGGATTTATCATCGATATGGAAAGAGGGTTGAAGCGGGAAATAATCTTTTATTGGAAGAGATTCATAACCCGAAAAATATTATTCCGTTGCGAATGGCTCCAATGGTGCTGCTAGGTACAGATATAACTCATTTATTTGGGGGTTCCGCAGGTCGTGAAGGGACAGCACTACAAATTGCTGCTTCACTCGCAGACCAATTAACTAGAATATTCCGCTTTAAACACGCTAATCGACGAATTTTATTAATGTCTGCTCTCAGCGGTGGATTTGCTTCCGTTTTCGGAACTCCCTTGGCTGGAACTATTTTTGGTTTAGAGGTTTTAGCAATTGGAACTATTAACCATGAGGCTCTTTTTCCCTGTTTAGTTGCAGCGGTTGTGGGCGATCGCATTACCTTAGTTTTGGGATTGCATCATACAGCATACCGCCATGCTCCCCTTGTACCAACCGTCACCCCAATGGGGCTAATTTCTGCAATTGTAGCTGGGGCAATCTTTGGCATTGTGGCGATGATTTTTGCAAAACTAACTCACAAAATTAGCCACTTTTTCAAAGCAAAAATTTCCTATCCTCCTTTACGTCCTGCGATCGGTGGTGCGATTGTCGCACTGAGTGTCTGGGCGATCGGATCGACTAAGTACATCGGTTTGGGTATTCCTACTATTGTCGATGCCTTTTACACTCAATTACCGCCTTGGGATTTTGCCGCAAAAATAGCGTTAACAGCTTTGACTTTAGGGGCCGGGTTTAAAGGAGGGGAAGTGACTCCTCTATTTTTTATAGGTGCAACATTAGGTAATGCTTTGTCATTAATTTTGGCTCTGCCAGCACCTTTATTGGCAGGAATGGGATTTGTTGCTGTTTTTGGCGGTGCGGCGAATACACCGATCGCCTCAACTTTAATGGGAATTGAACTTTTTGGTCTGGAATCGGGGGTATTTATTGCGATCGCTTGTGTGATGAGCTATGTTTTTTCAGGTCATGCGGGCATTTATAGTTCGCAGCGAATTGGCTCTAGAAAATACCCTTTTATGTCAATTGATGAATAATTGCGATCGCCCGTGTAAGGTGCGTCGCCCGCGGGCGCTCTGCAAGTTTTATCAAATATGAAGCAGATCCGCACCCGGAGGATTAACACCACATAATATAGCTGCTACTGTACTTCACGAACCTGGAATAAGCTAATCCGCATTTAAATTGCATAGTCAAATAAATTTTTCCTCTTGTGGGGTGGGCATCTTGCCCGCCCTCAACATACAAATTAAATGCACAACAGCTTATGCTGTATTTTTCGCCCTTGTCAATTACCTGTTATAAATATTTTTGCCACTTGTCAATAAGCTTAATCATTGTTTTATCCCCTAACCCTTTAATGCGTTCCAACACATTTTCAAAAGATGCAAATGGTTCCAAATCTCGCTCTTTGATGATTTTCTCTATTATTTGAGGTTTGAGACCAGCATTTTTCAAATTTGTCGCCAGTTTGAATTTATCTTGAGTGTTGAGTGCTTCCAACAGAGGAACAGGTTTGGGAATGCGGCTTTCAACATCTTTAACCCTCTCTATCAGCGCCTGTTTTTCCCGCGTATACTCAGCTTTCAATTCATTAATTCTGTTTTCCAATCGAGTTTCAATATTGGTCAGCCGCTGTTCAAAGCTGGAGGACTGTTGCGGAACCTCACTTGCACTTTGATTTTCAGTGATTGCGGTTTTTCTGAGAATTGCAAGTTGTTCCAAGAGAATTTCTTCATTTTCTGCTTCCAGGATGAATGCTCCGATTGTCTCGCCTTTGAGAGGTTCTATTTCCTTTGCTCTCGCCGCCGCATAGTATTCAAAATCTCCGTCTACTATTTCGTAGGCATCCATACCGTTGCGGCGGACAATTATCGGATTAATCAATCCTCCTGAATCTAAAATCAGTCTCGCTAATTTCTCCAAATCAGGCTCGGCAAAATTGGAACGGGGCACTGCGGACGTAATTTTTTTCACTGCAACCAGTGACGTAGATAATTTTTTCATTAGTTTTTACCTGTTTTTTCCAAAACTTCGATTGCTAGCATTTCAAATTCTTGGGAAGCGATGGAATCTGGCTTAAAATCCAGCACTGAAATCGGATCGGCGATTTCCATATTTCCCACGATTTGAAATTGTTCTGCACACTTTGCCAAATCATCTCTTTCGTAAATTACGCTGTCCATGATTTCAAAGCCGTAGCGTTTGGGAATTGCCTCCCTCCGCTTGGGCAAACTGTACTGTACAAATTTAGCATTTGTGGAGATTTTGCAAGCAAGTACACCTAAAACTTCTAGAGGTTTCTTGCCAATTTGTTTTTTGAATCCGTTAACTTTTTTAATAAAATCCTTGACATTAATCAATCCTTGATTGGCAAAAGGCTTTAAATCAGAAGGAATAATTAAATAATCCGCCGCAATCAGGGCAACTCTGGCGTAAAAATTCAAAGATGGCGGCGTATCGATCAGTACAATATCATATTTATCCTGTACTTCTGCTAGTTTCTGAATTAAAATCATTCGGCTGTAATCTAGTTGATTGAGTTCGGTTTCGTATTGCATTAAATCAATGTGGGAAGGAATCACATCGATTTCGGGATTGCAAAAATTAGACTTGCGAGCTACTTCTGCGATCGAGTAAAAATCTTCTGATTGCAAAACTTGAAGAATATTGCTATCTTTCAAGTCATCTTGTTCTTCATCCTCAAATTTTACTAAACCTGTCGCAAAGGTTGTATTTGCCTGACTGTCTAAGTCGATCACCAAGACTCTGTTACCTTTCTTGCTGAGCGCTGCTGCTAAATTGACTACTGTTGTAGTTTTACCGACGCCGCCTTTGTTATGGTAAACTGCAATGATTTTCATAGTATTTTGGCTTTTTTGTGGAACGGTTACATCAGATTTAACTTGAATATCAACTTGATTCTTTTCAGGTAGTTGTTCCAGTTCAGAAATTTGACTTGGCTCAGGTTCTGCGGTGGCGGGATTGTTGGGCTGTACTGGGATTTCGCTAATTAACTCAGGAGTAACTAAAGGAATTTTACTATCTTCAAGTTTTAGATTATTGGGATTTTTTACTGATTTTAAACTATTTCTGCCAATTAAAGCTATTATTTCATCGATTCTGGTTTCAACTTCTTGTCCTGAGCAATTAAATACTAGCTGAATCTCTGAGGCGACTCTTTCGTAAATTCTAATTTCTTTAGCATTGGTGATCAATCCGTAACGAATGCTTAAACTTGTTAAGTAACGCTTCAGTCTCCTGACGTGGCGGTCTAAATTTTCCTTCGGATGTTTCGCCTCCATGACTACACTCATCGGCGAGTCTGCATCGAGAACTATGGGGATAACTTGGGTGGCAAATGAGAGGAAGTCTAGACGGATATTCCCAAAGGCGATTTCCTGATGCCAGGTGTCGGGTGTATAGCCTAACTTTGGCAATAAATAACTGACAATGAGTTTGGTTTCTACTTCGCTTTCGTTGCGGCAGTTATTGGGATTGAAAGTCATTCGATTTTAGATTTTAGATTTTAGATTTTAGATTGGGAATGACTGATTTAATAATGGTACGGATTGTGATAAGCTGCTACGCATCTAAATTGTATGTTGAGGGCGGGCAGGATGCCCACCCCACAAGAGGAAAAATTTATTTGACTATGCAATTTAAATGCGGATTAGCTTAAGCTGCTACGCATCTAAATTGAATACAGAGACGGGCAGGATGCCCGTTCCACAAGAATTGTATAAAAATTGACTGTCACATTAGATGCACAGCAGCTTATTGACAGTAGGGCGAGCATTCCTCCCCTTACAAAAGCTACGGATTGTAATATCAAAAAACCCGGTTGTGTTTTATAAACCGGGTTTTTCGGGCATTTATCGCGTTTAAAACTTACTTTGTTTTAGCGTTAAATTCCTGCAATGTTTGATAGCCGCCAGCGGGATTGTACAAGTGACAGTTGTCGGCAATCCGCTTCATTAAAGACCAAGAAAATTCTGTTTCGTAGAGATGATCTTGCCAATTTTCCTTTAAGCTGCTGTGGGCGAGGCGCAAGTTGTACCAGGGTATAGCAGTTGAAAGGTGGTGGGGAACGTGGACGTTAATGTCGTGGCACAGAAACTCTACCCAGCGGGGATAATCGCAGTGAACTGTTCCCGATAGTTGCGCTTGGGCTTCGTTCCATTCTTCGGGTTCTTTAAATGAAATGTCTGGTGCTGTGTGGTGGACGATCGTAAAAGTGCTCATCCAGAAATGGTAAACCATCCAGGGCATCAACCAAAATTTGACAAATCCCCAAATGCCTGTTGTGGCAATTAAAATCGGAAATCCGATCGCAGCACCGATTAAAACGACAAAAACTGAAAACCGCACTTGCTCTTGTTGCTGTTTGCCTTTGAAGCGCCACCACATAAAGTGTACTTTTGCCCAGTGGGCGATCGAGCCGATCCACCACATCCGACCGAATATTAAACTATAAGCTATTTGTAAGGCTTTGGGCGCGCCAGCGTAGTCTGCTGCTGTCATCGGCTGCCAAGCATTATCCTCGCCAATTTTATTGGTGTGCTTGTGGTGGTAATTGTGTCCGTGACGCCATGCGTGAAACGGGAAAATTAACGGCAAGAATGCGATATGTCCGACTAAATCGTTTACCCAGCGGCGGTTAGCAAACGATCGATGCCCGCAGTCGTGGCCGATCACAAAAAAACCGGTTAATCCGGTACCTGTGAAAATCCACATTAGGGGTAGTAGAAACCAAGGAGAGACTGCGATGCCCCAGTAACCGACCGCAACTAAGAGAACGTTGACGATTACTTTTGTCCAAGCTTTGCGGGGGTTTTTGACGAACACTTCCCGCGGCAGGGTTTTGAGAATATCTTTGAGGCGCAGGTTGGAAGTGTCACTTGCGGATGTCAAACTTAGTGGTTTTTCGATCGATGCTGTCATAAATTGATTTCGACTCTCCGTATGCCATGTGGATGGCTTAACAAATTAGCGCATAAAAAAGCGCCGTAAAATATCAGCTCGTTGCCAGGTTGTGGCAGACGAGTTGAGCAGTAGGCAAGCGCGTTTTAGCAAATGCTAGCGATCGCTATCCGCAGTTAGGAATCTCTGGCACTTTCGGCAAAAAATACTGCGGGTAGCAAAACCTTTGTTTTTATAACACAGGGGCCGCACAGTTAGCATTAGCGACTGTTGCCTGCTAATTGCTGTTGCTGCCAGAAATGGGGTCGAGAGCCGGCAAGAGGGCGATCGAGCGTTGCTGTTTGAGGCTTTGCACTTCCAGCAGCAAGGATTCGATTTCTGCTTGCAAGTGCAGGAACTTAACTTGCTGATCGGCTTGGTAGGGGCACTTTACCAAATCTACTTTGCGGGCAAAACTGGTCGATAGGGTAGAAGAACTAGCCATTTCGGGGTTGCTCGCGATGACTGGAGGCCGGGAAAGAGTGGATGAATTATTTGACATTAGTAATTGAGTAGACATATCTACACATTCACAAAAAAGCTCGGTAAGTGAGAAGCTCAGAGACTTTAGTCCTGAGAGGAAAACGACCAGGCGATTTCAATCGCCTTGAATCCCCCTTGCGGGGTAGAGGGGTATGGTTGCCCCTCTGTGGAGATATGGTTGTCTCCAAATCCCTTTCGGGTAATGTTCGCCTCGACCTGGTTATAAAGGCTTGTTAGACCTGCAACACTGTTTCAGTGACTTTAAAACTATTTAATTGCAGATGACAGAGCCCAAAACTGGCGTCGAATTCTCCGGTGTCGTGACCTGAATAACGTCTCCTCAAAAGAGGGGTCTGGTCAGAACAGCTTGTAAAAAATTACAAGCGAGCGTGGCTTGAGCCCTGAGTTCCTGACCATTAAGTTACTGTGAACAAACCTGACGGTCAACTGAGTACAGTTAGACCGCAGGCTTCTTTTTCCTTTTTTTCAAAGGCTTTTTATAGTGAGGTAGTTCCACCCCCACTTGCTAATATAGTATCAGAGTATTTCCAGATCATCTTGGGGTATAAAAGAATAATTGTCGGTTTCCGTACCTACACCCGACGAGCCTTTCATCCCAAGGAGTAATTCCCAACGGGGTACTTCGCGCAGCGCTCAGATTAATCCCCTCTAAATATACGCCCGGGACTTCCCGGCTGGTAGTTAAACATCAAATTAACCGATCGAGCTAAAATTAGTGTAAATTCCTTGGCCATTGCCTAAAACCATTGACATCGTGACCCTGATTTTACCTGCTACTGACTCTGCTGCTAACTCTACTGCCCGCGCCGCCTCGCCCAAGCGCTACGGCTGGCCCGGCTTGATCGAAGCTTATCGCCCCTACCTGCCAGTGACGGAAACCACGCCGGTAGTCACTCTCCAAGAAGGCAATACTCCCCTAATTCCAGCACCTGCGATCGCCTCTCTCATCGGTCGAGACGTGCGCGTCTTGGTGAAATACGACGGACTCAACCCCACTGGTAGTTTCAAAGACCGGGGGATGACAATGGCGATTTCCAAGGCGAAGGAAGCTGGTGCCAAAGCTGTAATTTGCGCCAGTACCGGCAATACTTCAGCCTCCGCAGCCGCCTACGCCCGACGCGGGGGGATGCGAGCTTTCGTATTGATTCCCGAAGGTTACGTGGCTTTGGGCAAGCTGGCGCAAGCTTTGCTTTACGGTGCGGAAGTAATTTCGATTGGGGGAAATTTCGATCGAGCTTTAGAAATTGTCCGCGAAATGGCCGTTAACTACCCCGTGACATTGGTAAATTCGGTGAATCCTTACCGCTTGGAAGGTCAGAAAACCGGAGCTTTTGAAGTCGTTGACGCCTTGGGCGACGCCCCCGACTGGCTGTGCATTCCCGTCGGAAATGCGGGAAATATCACAGCATACTGGATGGGTTTTTGTCAATACCACCAAGCCAAAAAATGTTCGCGATTGCCGCGGATGATGGGATTTCAAGCCGCCGGGGCTGCACCGTTGGTAACGGGATCACCGGTATCGCACCCAGAAACCCTGGCGACGGCGATTCGGATTGGGAATCCGGCTAGCTGGAAACAGGCGATCGCAGCTTCCGAAGCCAGCCGCGGCAGTTTTGCCGCAGTCACCGACGCCGAAATTCTCGACGCTTACCGCTTGTTAGCATCCGAGGAAGGAATTTTCTGCGAACCGGCGAGTGCAGCTTCTGTGGCCGGTTTGCTGAAGGTAAAAGACCAAGTTCCGACTGGGGCGACGGTGGTTTGCGTGCTGACTGGTAACGGTTTGAAAGACCCGGATACGGCAATTAATCACAGCAACAATCAATTTAAAAGTGGCATTGCTCCGACTTTGGATGCAGTAGCTGGGGCGATGGGATTTTAAAAGTTAGTTGACAGTTGTCAGTTGTCAGTTGTCAGTTGTATTCTTTGTGTCCTCTGTGATTCATTTAAACTAAGATATTGCACCGGCGGTCAACAACCTGTAGGGGCGGGTTCACCAACAATATCTAACAAGTACCAACAATCTGAATAAACCCGCCCCCACCCAACAGTAAATCGCAATCTACCTCTTTTAAGATACAAGGGGCTGCTTCCCAATAGCTTTCAAGGATACCCAAAGACTAAAAAACCCGGCCCCACCCCGCGCGAAAGTCCTCGATTTATATTGTTGTAAGATATCAGTTTAAATTTACATCTTGCACCAATATAAGAAACAGGCTTTCCGGCCTGTTCCACAAAATATAAATTGTCTTGTGGAACAGGTCGGAAAGCCTGTTCATAAAAGGCTAATTGAGAATGGTGCAACATCTCAGTATCAATAAACTCCTGTGATATCACTTTTTTCTCAATAAACTCAGCGAGACACTTTTGTTATTATATTATGACTAGCCCTACTGCAACCCTGTTAATTGCCTGTCCCGATCGCAAAGGACTCGTCGCCTTACTTGCCAACTTTATCGCATCCCACAACGGCAATATCATCCACGCGGATCACCATACAGATTTTACCGCCGGATTGTTTCTGAGCAGGCTAGAATGGCAATTAGATGATTTTGACTTAACCACCGAACAAATAACACCTGCTTTTAGTGAAATTGCCAAGGATTTAGAAGCCAATTGGCAATTGCATTTTTCCCATAAAATTCGACGCATCGCAATCTGGGTAAGCCGTCAAGATCACTGTTTATTAGACTTGATTTGGCGACAGCGATCGCAAGAAATTAGAGGTGAAATCCCCCTGATTATCAGCAACCATCAAAATTTAAAGCCTATTGCCGAACAATACGGTATCGACTTTGAGTATATTCCCATTACTAAAGACAATAAAGCTATTCAAGAAGCACAACAGTTAGAACTTCTTAAAAAATATCAGATTGATTTAGTAGTCTTGGCGAAATATATGCAAATTTTGAGTCAAGATTTTATTATAAAATTTCCAAATGTGATTAATATTCACCATTCATTTTTACCCGCATTTGTGGGTGCAAATCCCTACGAAAGAGCTTATGAAAGAGGGGTAAAAATTATCGGTGCAACAGCCCACTACGTTACACCCGATTTAGATGCTGGCCCAATTATCGAACAAGATGTTGTGCGCGTGAGTCACCGCGATGAAGTGTCCGATTTGGTTCGCAAAGGTAAAGATTTAGAAAGAGTTGTGTTAGCAAGAGCGGTGCGATATCATTTACAAAATCGCGTTTTAGTTTATGGCAATCGGACTGTGGTTTTTGCTTGAAAATTAGGCATCATATCAATCCTGGTTGGTTACTCCTTTGATAACTCGGTGATTAATATAAATTCCAGTTGGACGAGCGAGATGATTGTTAACTATTGACCGAAAGTATCCAGGATACAAGCCCCCGAATTGATCCGTGGGGTCAATGCTTCAATCTAAAATCTAAAATCTAAAATCTAAAATCGATTGACTGTTGACTGTTGACTAAAATTATGCTTTCGAGCTGACTGTTTGGACATTTGAACAATACGGATGCCACCGGAAACGATATGACTTGTTCCAAAGCCCGATCGCGCTTTTGGAGTACCCTAACTAATTTAGCATTAATTTCCTCAACTGTTTGTAGTTGTTCAACCTCCTGCTGGCTGGCAATTCCAGCTTCGCCACCTTCCGACACATTGCCAGAAAACTTTTAGGATTTCTCTGTTTGTGCTTCCAAATTGGCGATATTTTGCTGAGTTAATTTAGCATAATTTTAAAAAGGGAATTGATCCGAGTTGGGATGCAGTAGCTGGGGCGATGGGGTTTTAGAAGAAGGAAGAGGGAAGAAATTATGCTCAATTCGATTTTCCTCTTGTCCTTTTTTTCGGTTTTTTTTTCTTGAGTTATACGATCGGTTGTTGGGTTAAACTTGCGTGTACAAAAGGTGTTTGAATGCGATAGAGCGATCGGACATAATATTACTCTGGCTTTAAAACTTTGGCGGCTGCTTCGTAGCGCTGGATAATAGAAGCGCGATCGCATTCCTCGGTTATTTTTTCCAAACTGCCGCGCTCAATCATAGTGGCATGACGCAAAAGTACGGCGCGGTCTTTATTGTAGCGGGTATAGGGAGCAATTTTAGCGATCGCTTCCAACAACCGAATTGTTACCGCCACGTCTGTATACCCGTACTGTCGAATCTGGTTAAAGGCACTATTAACTAACCCTTCAAAAGTCGCTACTTCAACAATGACGCGCAAATTATGTTCGCCGTCGTAGCGGTAGGGCGAGGGAAAATCGCGTTGCGCTAGGCGAGACAATCCAGCACTCAATCTGTCAATACACCGAATTGCAGTAAACGGATCGTTGATACCAGGAGAAAGTGCGCGCAAAGCAATTTCAACTAATTGATTGATCGGAAACTCGGCATCCTGATACTCGGTTCGTTCCTGGCCGACAATAAACGCATCATTAATCAGTTTAGTAAGTTCCCGATCGACCCGTTTTTCAGGCAAAACCAACGCTAAATCGCTGCCTTTAATTATAAACTTTCCCGGTCGAGTTTTCAAAAGTACAAGTATATTGAACTTCTGGGTAATTTTCATTAATTCATCATCATCAATTGCTTGCAAATAACCATCTGCCGTGGCTTTAAGTGGCCTGGCTTCTTCTTCAAAATTTGCTGGGATTTCCTCGACTTGCCACGGTTTTTTTTCTGCACTCTGCCCGATTTTTTCGGGGAATAGCCTATCTATTGTTTTGTCTAAATCCCCGCTAACTTGAGTAATAACGTGGGAGGCTTGAATAATGGTTGATGCGTGATGGATAAAGTAAATTAGCACGCCCATACTGCCAATTGCTAGCACCGTACCGACTGTAACCGAGAGTTGCGGCACAAAAAAACTATATCCATCTCCTTCACCATGAATAGTCCGCAGTACCAGCAAACAGTAAATAAACGTGGCAATGAAAGTGCCGAGCACGATTTGGTTGCCGGTATCTTGCATAAAATTACGCAGCAATCGGGGGCCGAAATTTGAACTCGCCAACTGCAGCGCCACAATAGTAATGGAAAAAGCTGTAGCGACAACGCTAACCATTGAACCCGCAACCGATGAAAGCAGCGATCGCGCTCCATCTGTTCCGCCGGTGTAAATCCACCACCAGTTAGGCGTACCGCCTGTGCGATCGAGTGTTAGCATTGTCCAGGCCAAAATAATTGAACTCGCTGCCATCAACGTCGGGATAAACCAGTAGCTAGAATGCAGCGAATCCCAAAGTTTTCTCAACTTGATATTTTTCATGAATTGTGATGCGGTTAAGATTGTCTGTTGTCGTCAAGTTGCGATCGCCCTTGGGCCACTTTTCCCACAGATCCGCCAATACTGCGAGGTTTTGGAACTTTACTTTTACCCGCGGGCCATCCTTCGCGCTGCTGGGAGCGATCGCCATCGGTTTCTTCAGTTTGGTCGTGAAACAAAATTTGTCGCGTGGGATAAGGCAAATCGATGCCGTTTTCCACAAGCTTTTTTTTAATAGCACAAATTACCTTGTCGCGCGATCGCATATCGTCAATTCTGCGCGGCGGAGCAATCCACCATCGAACGCGAATATTGACGGTACTTTCTGCTAGCTCAACCACCAGCACATCGGGTGCAGGATCTTTCAACACCTCATTTACGCTGTACAATGCTTCCAGCATTAACTGCTTGGCGCGGTCAATATCGTCGTTGTAACCAATACCAACATCGTATTCCGTGCGGCGTTTATCGAAAGCAGTATTCACTGTCACCGCATTTGTAAACAATTCGGCATTTGGAATGACAATCCGGCGACCATCATAAGTTTGGATTGTTGTAGCGCGGGTTTCAATATTTTCTACAGTTCCCTCAAAGTTTTTAAACACAATCTGGTCATCGATTCGGAACGGTTCAGTTAACAGAATTAGGATGCCGGCTAAGAAGTTTTGCAAGATATCGCGAAAGGCAAAACCTATCGCCACCCCGCTAATTCCCAGCAGTTGAATCAAATCCCCAGCTTTAAATGTGGGAATTATAATCGAAAGCGCAACAAACAGGCCAACTAGAACGATAATACCCTGCGCCAACCGTCCTAACACCAGCCCCAAATTTCGAGCTTGGCGGTGGTTGCGGGTAAGCCGCCTGACCGTTCTCTTAACTGCCCTGCCCACCAAGAAAAAGATTGCAAAGACAATGAACGCCAGCACAATATTGGGCAACATGATAATCAAGCCGTCGATCATGCTCTCCATCTTTGCCCAGACTGCGGATATCTCTGCCTTCATGAAGTTTCCTCGCGTATCAGTCGTTGTCGATATTACTAAAATTTAGCTCGGTTAAGTTCTATCTAAAGACTGTAGGTTGGTACGACGCGAGGAAGATTTTTGGGCAGTCCTCAAAATTTTGAATGCGGATTATAGGTTGGGATATATAGCAATCCTAAATGATTCAGATAAATTTGTAGGGGTAGTGCCCCCGTGCCTACCCCCTATCTATCGGGCAACCACGGGGGGATTGCCCCTACAATAATTATGCAAATGATTTAGGATTGCTATAAGCTGTTCTGCATTTAAATGGTATGTTAAAGAACAATCAAACTCTTGTGGGGTGGGCGTCCCGCCCGCCCTGAATATACAATTTAAATGCGCGACAGCTTAGTACAGTTACATCGATTAGTAGACCATCCGTAGATGCGGAATAATAAAAAAGCTGATAGATTAATGCAGCCTAATTGCAGTTAAGGCAAAAACAACGCATCGGTGACTAAATCCCACCTGCTAAGGGGACTCGCCCTGCCGAAAATTCCTGAATTTTTAACTCCTAATTCCCAAAGGGCGGTAGATCGAGTAACTGATTTTTAGAAGGTGGAAGCTGCGCGGGATTTTTACCTGTTTGGGCTGAAGTTTGGCGGATTTCCAGGGCAGTTTCGCCAGGATTTGCAGTGCGAGTAGGTACTATTTCTAAAGAATATACTGTCTCGGTTTTTGCAGGGGCAGGATTTTGGGCTTTCGTGAGCAAGTCAACAGCATCTCCGAGGGCGCTAGTTAAATTTTTGCTAGTTTCGGCGTGACGGGCTTCTTCTTGTTTGAGGGCTTGAGTGAGTTGTTTAACTTGTTCGATCGCCCGATCGCGCTCTTGGAGAACTTCTGCTAACTTAGCTTTAAGTTCGCCTACTGTTTGCAGTTGTTCCACTTCCTGCTGTCGAGCAACTCCAGCATCGTCACCTTCGGGCACAGGGGGAGAAAAATTTTGTAATTGCTCTATTTGTGCTTCCAGAGAAGCGATGCTTTGCTGAGTTAATTTCGCATCATTCCGGCGCTGCTCCGCTTCGGTATTGTAGAGTTGGCGCCACTGAGCGGCACTTTCACCGGCATCATCGCGATCGCGCGAAACTTCTGTTAACTGCTGTTGCAGCCGCTTGATTTCATCTAACCACTGTCTGACATCCTGAGCCATAATATTGATTTTAGATTTTAGATTTTAGATTTTAGATTGGGGAATTGGGAATTGGGAATTGGCAATTGCGAGTTGATAATGGCTTAATTAATTAACGACTTGTGTACCTCATCTTTCGCTCCATTGCCTGTGCGCTATGAACATTTTTTACTGGTTGCGCTACCTGATTTTAGCTTTGTTTAAGGCATTTTTGAGGCTGCTGAGAGCTCTAAAAAGAAAATTTGGTGGTTTTTGGCTGTTTTGTCGGTGTTTGACTTGGGACACGCTGAAAGAAGTTGGCGCGAAGGCGGGAGAGCAGCGCTTGCTGGGGCTGTCTGCGGAAATGGCTTACAATTCTATGTTGGCGCTGTTTCCGGGGCTGTTGGCTATCTTATCTGCGATCGCCCTCTTTGAACCTTTGCAGTCAACACTGTATCAAATCGCCCGTCTTTTGGGGGAGGTCATACCCGGTAACGTTCGGAATTTGATTGGCGGCTTAATCAAAGAAATTCTGTTAACTCGCAATAAAGGGCTGTTTTCGGTGAGCTTTCTTGCGTCGATTTGGGCATTTTCTGGAGTAATGAGTGCGGCGATGGCTGCACTCGATCGCATCCATCAAATCCCCAGCGCTCGAACTCGACCATTTTGGAAAGCAAAACTTATTTCTTTGGGGCTGAGTATCGGTACAATTGTGCTGTTAATTCTAGCATCGGGAGCTGTATTTCTCAGCGACTTAATTGTGCAAGCTGTTGCCCGCCATAGTTGCCTGCTGGAGTCCGTCGCCAATTGCGATTTAAAAGATGTTCAAAGTTGCTTGCTCCCCGCCGGCAATTGCCCTTTGGAGTCGGAACTATTAGCTGTTTGGCGGCTGTGGCGGTGGCCGATTTCTTTAGCAATTGTATCACTTGCGTTTGCCTTTATTTACCGCTACGGGCCTAGCCGCCGCCAAGCAGATATTCCTATTGTGTCAGGAGCTGTTTTTGCTGCTATTTTGTGGGCGCTGTTTTCAGCTTTATTTCGGTTTTATGTTTGGCATTGGGGCAATTTCAGTTGGACTTACGGGACAATAGGAACTTTTATTGTGTTGCTGCTGTGGCTCGATCTTTCTTCTTTAGCGGTGCTGATCGGCGCTCAGTTGAATGTGACAGTGGGAAAGGCAATGAAACAATCCAAATTAAAATAATTTGTTAATTGTTAATTGTTAATTGTTATTTGTTATTTGCCGGATGCTGGCTTACCGACGGAGTAAAGTGCTGAGGATGCCCGCAACAAAAGACAGCAAAATCAGTATCCAAATGACACCACCGGGAATGAATGTCAAGAGGCCAACACCTCTGAGAATCCAAACTAGCAAGGTGATGCCCAGGATAGTCAAAAAGATGCGGGTAGATAGTCGCATTTGAAATCTAGGAGAATTAGTCATGTTGAATCTTAAAGTTTTGTCTGGATCAATGATAGCTGTTTTATTGGCGATCGGCAGTTACCTCACCTTCATTTCGGTTCCGGGTTCCGCTGTTGCGCCAGGGGGTGCAAATAAGCTGGGGGAAACGGCAAAAACTGCTCAAAAAACACCTTCTGCAAGTTTAACAATTTCCGATCGCACAATTGGAGCGGCGAAGGTGGGAATGACTTTCGGACAATTGAAAAAGGCTCTGGGTTCCACAGCGCGGTTTAAAGCTCAGTCTCCTTTTATGGTAGACTTTGACGCTGTGGCCGTGAGTCGATCGGGAAAAGTGCAATATCGGATTATCTACGCTGCGGGTACGGGAGCATAACAGTTATGCAATCAGTATTTATACTGATGATAATTTAAGCTGCTGCTTTGAGATTAACACCAATCAT
>NZ_JAUBWA010000120.1:0-22190 GCF_036702825.1 Microcoleus sp. A003_D6
TAATGACTAATGACTAATGACTAATGACTAATGACTAATGACTAATGACTAATGACTAATGACTAATGACTAATGACCAATGACCAATGACTAATGACTAATGACTAATGACCAATGACTGAGGAGGTAATATGCGATCGCGAACTGTAAGAGAAGGTTCTGTCGGGTTCTTAATTTTAGTAGGAATCGGTTTATTTGGCGGCTTAGTCCTCTGGCTGCGGGGCGTGCAGCTAAGCAACCGCAGCTACAAATTCGCCGTAGAATTTGCCAGCGCCCAAGGAATGCAAATAGGCACGCCCGTCAGGTATCGCGGGGTTGCAGTCGGTAAAATTACCGCCCTCAAACCGGGTTCCAACGGCGTAGACGTGACGCTGGAGATTGCCCCCGGTACTTTAGTGATTCCCCGGGATGTGGCGATCGAAGCGAATAAATCCGGCTTAATTGGCGAATCGTCGATCGACATTACCCCCAACTCGATTTTGCCAGAATCGTTACTTACCGCCAATCCCGTTAGTGCCGACTGTCCCCCTGAGATTATCTGCAAAAATTCGCGCTTAAAAGGTCAAGCAGGAGTCACTATCGACGAACTAATTCGATCCACAGTTCGCCTAGCTAATTTCTACACAGACCCCGCCCTATTCGGCAATATTAAATCGATTGCGGAAAACACAGCAAATACGGCTAAAGGTGCGGCTAAACTCACTCAAGACTTATCTAATTTAACCTTAACCGCGAAAGCAGAAATAAAAAACTTGAATCAATCAGTAAAAGGAGAGCTTGGCAACTTTAATCAATCAGTAAAAGGCGAGTTAGGAACTTTAAATCAATCCTTAAAAGGAGAGATTGGAAATTTAAGTCAATCCGTCAGAGGAGAAATAGGGAGTTTAAATGAAACAGCTAAAGGAGAATTATCAGCAGTTTCAACCGATATTCGCAAAGTTACAGCAACAGCAGAAAATTCCACAAAAGAAGTAACTGCCGCTGCGATAACTTCGGCTAATTCAGTGACTCAAGCAGCTAATCAAGTTACCTTAACAGCTAACCAACTCAATTCCTTAGTAGCAACCAACCGAGCCAGTTTAGTCTCAACTTTGAACAATATCAATCAAGCCAGTCAAGAACTTCGTGTAACTGTCAGCAGTTTAAGTCCGACAATTAATCGAATTAACCAAGGACAACTATTGAATAATTTAGAAATTTTATCAGCAAATGCCGCCCAAGCTTCTGCTAATTTGCGAGATTTATCTAACAACATAAACAATCCCGCCAGTTTGCTATTATTACAGCAAACTTTAGATTCCGCACGCGCTACTTTTCAGAACGTACAGAAAATCACTTCCGACGTAGACGAAATTACAGGAGATCCGGCTTTCCGCAACAATATTCGCAGGTTAATCAACGGATTGGGTGGCTTGTTGGGTTCCACCGAACAACTGCGACAGCAAGTTAAAGTTGCTCAAACCTTAGCTCCCCTTTCCGAGCAAGCAAATGCCAACAAAACTGGGGTAAATCAATCAATAGAGCGTGGATTTCCCAACTTGCACAAACAACAAAAACTGCCAGTTTTACCATCTCAAACTGCAAAAATTACAGGATCTGTAGGTTCCGAGAAGACTCCCTAAAATATTGTATCATTGAATAATTGCAATTTTCTTCATCCTTCTGCTATAAACAGCCTGTTCATTAAAACAAATCAAACCTATGACGCAAACATTATCAAAGCCGATTGAAATCAAAACCCAATATACTGTAACTTGGGAAAAGTTACCAGATGACTTTCAATTACCGGACGATCCAGTGGAAAACATCGACCAACCACTTTTAGCCGCAGCCCTCAGAGAAGCCTTGGATATCGCAGGATTTATCCTAGCAGAAATGCTGATAGCTTCTAACTTTGGAGTGTGCGCCAAAGTCAATGACAAAACAGTAGTAAAAGCACCGGATTGGGTATACGTTCCCTCGGTATTGCCAGCAGCAGGAGAAATCCGCCGCAGTTATACTCCCAATGCGGAGGGAGAAGTGCCGGCAGTAGTGATGGAATTTTTATCGGACGATCGCGAGGCTGAATATTCCATAAAACCGACATATCCTTACGGAAAGTGGCGGTTTTACGAGCAAATTTTGCAAGTTCAGGTTTATGCAATTTTCGAGCCAAAATCGGGAAGATTGGAAGTATACAGATTGATTTCTGGAAAATACGAACTGCAAGAACCGGATGCTGACGATCGCTATTCGATCGAATCAATGGGATTATTTCTGGGGGTTTGGGAAGGTGAAAAATCTCACAGAAGCGGTTATTGGCTGCGCTGGTGGGATGAGAATGGCAATTTGTTGCTGTGGGGTGCCGAACGGGTGGAACAGGAACAACAACGCGCCGAAGAGGAACGCCAGCAGGCTGAACAGGAACGCTTGCGGGCCGAAGAGGAACGCCAGCGGGCCGATCGACTAGCAGCATACTTGAGAAGTCAGGGCATCGATCCCGATCGAGTTTGAAGCTGTCGGGCGCGATCGAACAAAAGTTAATAAAATTGAGAAAGCAGTTGCGTTCTCAAAGGCTTAATCTAGAAAAAAGATAAGGAAAAAACATGACACAAACAGCAGTCAAAAACTCTGTCACCGATAGCTGTCTGACTCTGAAAGGAGTGAGTTGGTCGCAATTTGAATCGCTCGAAGCCGCTTTTGAGTCTGTCGGCGGAATCAAATTTGCTTACTTAGATGGGATTTTAGAAATTATGACAGTTAGCCCCGAACATGAAGAGACAAAGAGTACCCTTAGTGTTTTGTTAGAAGCATACCTAAGAGAGAAGGGTATCCGATTTTATGTTAAGGGCGGGCCGACTTTGGGTAGTAAAGAATTAGGGGCCAGAAAGGAGCCTGATGAGTCGTATAATTTGCAGAGTAAAAAGGCAATTCCCGATTTGGCGATCGAAGTTGTATTCACTAGCGGTGGCATCGATAAACTCCAACTATACAAACGGTTCGGGATACCTGAAGTTTGGTTTTGGGAAGATGGGGTGCTGAGTATCTATTATTTGAGGGAGGAGTACGAAAAAGTCGATCGCAGCGAGTTGTTGCCGGAGTTAGACATTGCTTTGTTAGTGAGATATCTAACTTACTTTGACCAATACGATGCTGTTACTGAATTCATCAAGGCTTTGCGGGAATAGTTCAAATCAACTAAAATTAAATATAATTAGAATAAAGGAGCGATCGACATGGTTCAAGCCTTAACAAAAATAGTAACATTTGACGAATTCATTGCATGGTATCCTGAGAATTCAGAACACCGCTACGAACTGCACAATGGAGTAATTGTTGAAATGCCCAAAGGAACTGGCAAACATTCCGATTTAGGAGGGTTCTTGGTTGCTGAATTTAATTTTGAGATTCGACGGCTGCACTTACCTTGGTCGGTTCCCAAAGAATGTGTCCTTAAACCCGATCGCGACGAATCAGGATATGAGCCAGATGTCATCGTTCTCGATCGCCAGCAAGTGATAAATGAACCGCGTTGGGCAGCAGAATCGATTATCACAATGGGTTCGTCAGTGCGTTTAGCAGTA
Source organism: Microcoleus sp. A003_D6 (assembly GCF_036702825.1). Classification (NCBI taxonomy): domain Bacteria; kingdom Bacillati; phylum Cyanobacteriota; class Cyanophyceae; order Oscillatoriales; family Microcoleaceae; genus Microcoleus; species Microcoleus sp. A003_D6. The sequence continues at coordinate 3,564 of NZ_JAUBWA010000120.1, forward strand.
GAAGTAGTCAGCACTAACTGGCAGACTGACTATCTTACCAAACTGCGGGATTATGAAGAAATGGGCATTTTTGAATACTGGATTGTCGATTATTTGGGATTGGGCGGAAGACGCTACATTGGGAATCCCAAACAACCTACGCTTTCGCTTTATCAATTGGTTGACGGGGAGTACGAGTTGACGCAGTTCCGGGGAGACGAGAGAATTGAATCGGCTGCTTTTCCAGATTTAAACTTGACTGCTCAACAGGTGTTTGATGCAGGAATTATTATTGAATAAGGAGCGAGTTCGCCATGAACGCAACATTAGAATAAAAATTAGATCGACCATTGCTATTTCCAGGATTAACCTGGAAACAATTCAAAACTTTAGAACCGATGCTGGATATTCCAGGTGTTCGATTGTCGTTTTTAGATAAGGTGTTTGAGATTCAAAGAAGGCCTGGAAGAAAACACGAAATAGCTAAGGGGCGAATTGGTGCGCTGCTAGAAATTTACATGATAGCGGCAGGAATTGATTTTACCCTACGGAATGAGAATTAAATAAGCTGTGTTGCATCTAGATTGCCTATGGTATTAGAGAGGGAGAGGGGGAGAAGGGGAGAGGGGGAGAGGATTTGACGATTGTTCGATCGGGACTCGAAATATACAATTTAAATGCACAACAGCTTAACTTACACTCTTGAAAGTGGGGAGGTTGGGCGGGACGCCCGCCCTTTTTGGACGGGCGGGACGCCCAACCCACAATAACAATTAAAATTGTAAGCTGTTCTGCATTTAAATTGGCTGTCAAAAAACAATCAAACTCTTGTGGGGAGTAGGGGTTGGGCTTCTAGCCCGCCCCGAATATGCAATTTAAATGCGCGACAGCTTAAGTTATTTAATTTGCGATCCTACGGAGTCTCTGACTTTAGAAAATGAATCGAGAATAGTGAAGCGGGAAGCAGATAAATCTTACGAATTGGGTGCTGATAGAAAACGTCCAGATTTAGCGATCGAAGTTGTCGTCACTAGCGGCGGAATTGATAAACTGGAAGCCTACAAACCCCTCAAAATCCCTGAAGTTTGGTTTTGGGAAAAAAGCCAACTGTCTCTGTATGGTCTGAGACAGGAAGGATACGAACAGATTGGCTGTTCCGAATTGCTACCGGAACTGGATATTGCTTTGTTTGTTAGGTGCATGAATATCGCGAATCATGTTGAGGCTGTCAAAGAGTTTAGAAGTGCGTGCGATCGGGATTTGCAGTCAAAAAGGGCGATCGTAAATACACTACCTTTGTTGTGGCACGGGCGTCCCGCGTGCGAGCCATCTGCGGTTAAAAATAAAATTAGATTAGTTGCACAAAAAAGTTTACAATAGATACAGCATATTCCAGGTTCATGAAGTACAGATATTGTATGATTTCTGTTTTGTAGGGTGCGTCGCTGTTCCATGTGAGCGTCGTGGAACTTGCAGATTGTTTCGGGCGACGCACCTTACTTACTACTTGATTGTCTGTACCACATATACATGGAATATGCTTTATATAACTCACAGGAAGCACGACCATGACAACAGTCGTTCCCACCCTCAAAACTTCTGAAATCGTATACCCTAGCGCTGATGGAGAACCAGTGGCAGAAACTTACGACCATCTCTACGCCATCTTAACCACTTTAGAAGTCTTAAAACAATACCTCGCAGGCCGTCGAGCCACTGTTTTAGCAAACCAATTATTATACTACGCTCAAGGTTTCCCCAAAGTCCGCGTAATACCTGATGTGATGGTAATTTTTGATGTAGAACCGGGTGGCAGAGATAATTACAAAATATGGGAAGAAGGGCAAGTGCCGAAAGTGATTTTTGAAATGACATCACCAGGCACTCAATTAGAAGATAAAATTACTAAAAAAGATTTGTACGAGGGGATAGAAGTTCAGGAATACTGGTTGTTCGATCCGAAAGGAGAATGGATTCCTGAAAAATTGCGCGGGTATCGATTGGGGGTAGAGGGTTATCAATTAATTACTGATAGTCGCAGCGAAGTATTGCAACTGCGTTTAGAAATAGAAGGAAAACTGATTGGGTTTTATCGGGAGGATAATGGAGAAAAATTATTGATTATGGATGAATTGGCTTCAACTTTAAAAGCGGAACGGCAACGGGCAGAAGCGGAACGGCAACACGCAGAAGTGGAAAGTCAACGTGCAGAATCGGAAAGTCAGCGTGCTGCTGAACTGGAATCTTTGCTGGCGCGTTATCGAGAGCAGTTTGGAAAATTGTCATAGGATAAGAGGTATTAAGTAGAGCAACGTAAAACACAGAACTCCCAGAGGCCCGACATCTTGAAGAGGTCGGGTATCTAACATTTATCGCATTTTACGTTTAATTTAGATCAACCTACTTGGTTGCAGCAAAAAAAGTTTATAATAAATCTACAACTCACAGGAAGCGCGACCATGAAAACAGTCGTTACCACCCTCAAAAATTCTGAAATTATATATCCTAGCGCTGATGGAGAACCACTGGCTGAAACTTACGACCATCTCTACGCAATATTAACCACTTTAGAAGTCTTAAAACAATACCTCGCAGACCGTCGAGCTACTGTTTTAGCAAACCAATTTTTATACTACGCTCAAGGTTTCCCAAAATTGCGTGTAGCACCTGATGTGATGGTGATTTTTGATGTAGAACCAGGTGGCAGAGATAATTACAAAATATGGGAAGAAGGGCAAGTACCGAAAGTTATTTTTGAAATTACATCACCAGGCACAAAATCGGAAGACCAAAATAATAAAAAAGACTTGTATGAGGGGATGGAAGTTGAGGAATATTGGTTATTTGACCCTAGAGGTGAATGGATTCCCGAACAATTGCGCGGGTATCGATTGGGAGAAGATGGGTATGAATTAATTAGAGATAGTCGTAGCGAAGTATTGCAACTGCGCTTGGAAATAGAAGGAAAATTGATTGGGTTTTATCGGGAAGATAATGGAGAGAAATTATTGATTCCCGATGAATTGGCTTCAGCTTTGCAAGCTGAACGGCAACGGGCTGAAGCTGAACGGCAACGGGCTGAAGCCGAACGAGAACGGGCTGAGGCTGAACGAGAACGGGCTGAGGCTGAAAGTCAACGTGCGAATGAACTCGAATCTTTGCTAGCTAGTTATCGATCGCAGTTTGGAGAATTGCGACAGGATAACGGCTAAAGATGCAGGGGTGCGATCGCACGTCACAGAAATCGCACTTCTAATTCTAATTTAAATAGTATTGACAAATCTCAAATATTGTGTTGGAAAAATTCCAAATTTTAAAACTGATCGTTTTGCGATCGAACTTGGGCATTCTAGATACAGGTGCTTTGTGAGTGCCCGGAAACCGTCTAGACAAAGGATTGACGATGGAAAGTATACAGAAAAAGTCTAGCGATCGTCCGGTTCACAGGAGCGATCGAATTAAGCAGATTTTTGCGTTAGTATCGATGGTGTCGTTTGGTGGTTCGGCAATTTTTGGTATTGTGAGTCTGTTCAGCAGCGGTTTGAGCAGCCAGCACCAGCGAAAACCGGTGGCTGCTGCTGTTTCCCAGGAATCTTTGCTGGCGGCGCAGGAACGGGGATATAAGACGGTTTTGCAGCGCGAACCGCAGAATCAGACGGCTCTGGAGGGGTTGGCAAATGTGCGGTTGGGGATGAATAATAAGGTGGGGGCGATCGAGCCTTTGGAGAAGTTGGTCAAGCTAAATCCCGATCGGGCTGATTATAAGGCGCTGTTGGGGCAGGCGAAGGGGAAGTAAGGGGCGATCGGTGAAGCCAATAAACAAGTTGTAAATCGGGCTACTAAACAAGTTAAAAATCTGGTGTCTAGAATGGAAAATAACGTTTTAAATTCTGAACTCAACCGTCTCATTCCTCCGGAAATTAAAAACGATGAATTTTACATAGCTATCCAAAAAATTGCCCAAGAAGAAGATATTCAAACCGTTTTAGAAATTGGCTCATCTTCAGGACAAGGTAGCACAGAAGCATTTGTCACTGGGCTGCGGGAGAATCCCAATCAGCCAGTATTATTCTGCCTAGAAATTTCAAAACCTCGGTTTGCAGAACTCCAAAATACTTACATTGATGAGCATTTTGTCAAGTGCTATAACGTCTCTTCTGTTTCAATAGAACAGTTTCCTGAAGAAGATGAAGTGATTAGATTTTACAACAGCAATCAGACAAACCTGAACTACTATCCACTTGAACAGGTTATAGGATGGCGACGCCAGGAACTTGAATATATAGAGCAATCAGGAGTATCAGGGAGGGGGATCAAAAAAATTCAGGAAGAAAACAACATTGAGTTTTTTGATGTTGTACTGATAGATGGGTCTGAATTTACAGGGAGTGCCGAGCTAGAAGAGATTTATGGCGCCAAGTATATTATTTTAGATGATATCAATACATTTAAAAATTTTGGGAACCTTCAAGGTCTATTAAACGATCCCAATTATACATTAATAGCCCAAAATTGGCGTGTACGCAATGGCTATGCAATCTTCAAAAAAGTTACTGTTCAACCAGTCAGCTATACAACCATTAAGTGTGCTGTTGAAGCCATTGAAGGTTTCATGGTTCCAGGGCAAGAAGAGTACCTTTTCAATAAGGTAAAGTCCCTCCCTAATGATGGTGTAATCGTTGAAATAGGCTCGTATAAAGGACGCTCCACAGTTGCTATGGCTTATGCCTGTATAGGAACTAAGAGAAAGATTTATTGTATTGATACATGGGATGGTAACGATATTGACTTTCCCGACAGAAATTTCTTTGAGATTTGGAAGCAAAATTTACAAAAAAATGGATTATATAAATATGTAGTCCCCTTACAGGGATATTCTCATCAAGTGTTAAGCCAGTGGATTGAACTAACCAATGGCACCAAAATAGACTTTATTTTTATTGATGGTTCTCACCAATTTTTAGATGTATTAAAAGACTTTGAACAGTCATTCCCACTCGTAAAAGAAGATGGTTGGATAGCATTTCATGACGTTGTACCTACTTGGCCTGGTTCTGAGCGTGTATGGCATAATATTGCCAAACATTGTCTAGTCAATCATCAGTATTCATCAACTCTTGCCTGCGGTCAGAAAAAAACGACTGCCTGTGCCTCTCCCTCATCGCTAGAATTACCGATTAACTTTTTTACTATTGTTCTCAACGGTGAACCATTCATAAAATATCACATAGAAGTATTCAAGCAACTACCTTATCAATGGCATTGGCATATAGTCGAGGGTGTAGCGGACTTGAAGCATGATACAGCGTGGTCTTTGCGAAATGGCGGACGCATTACCGAGGAAATCCACTCGAAGGGACGCAGCAATGACGGCACAACAGAATACCTAGACGAATTGGCACAGCTATATCCAGAAAATGTCACGGTTTATCGTAAACCAGAGGGTATTTTCTGGGAAGGCAAACGTGAAATGGTTAATGCACCATTGGAAAATATTAATCAGGAATGTTTACTATGGCAAGTAGATGTTGATGAATTGTGGACTGTCGAGCAAATCTGCACAGCGCGACAGATGTTCATTTATCGTCCTGAAAAAACAGCGGCTTTCTATTGGTGCTGGTATTTTGTCGGAGAGAAGTTGGTGATTAGCAGTCGCAACTGTTACGCTCAGAATCCAGCACAAGAATGGTTGCGAACCTGGAGGTTTAAACCTGGCTGTGTCTGGGTAGCTCACGAACCTCCTAGATTGGCTGAACCTTTATCCGATGGCGAATTTAGGGATGTTGCAGCAGTAAATCCTTTTGTGCATGAGGAGACAGAAACGCGGGGTTTGGTATTTCAACACTTTGCCTACGCGATGGCAAAACAGTTGCATTTTAAAGAGCAATATTATGGCTATGCAAATGCAGTTTCAGAATGGAGCGTATTGCAAGCTCAGACTAGATTCCCAGTTCGCCTGAGCCAGTATTTTTCATGGGTTCAAGATCGCACGATGGTTGATACTGCTAATTCCTGTGGTGTAACACCAATGGCGAAAAGAGAAAAAGATACTGATATCTGGGAGTTTTGCCCACCAGACGAATCACCAAGCAAAACAGTAATAACTATTCCCAAAGCAAATCGAACGATTATTATTGATGGTGTGTTTTTTCAGCTTTATAGAACTGGAATAGCCCGTGTTTGGACATCCCTTCTAGAAGAATGGGTAGAAAATGGGTTTGCCGATCACCTTATTTTTTTGGATAGAATTGGTACGGCTCCCAAAATTCCGGGGATCGGCTATATCCAACTGCCAGCTTACGATGTCAACAACGTTTTAGCTGACCGCCAAATGCTACAGCAAATCTGCGATGATGAGGCTGCTGATGTATTTATCTCCACTTACTACACCACACCTCTATCTACTCCCTCTGTATTCATGGCTTATGACATGATTCCAGAAGTATTGCGAGCTGATTTGAATGAGCCTATGTGGAGGGAAAAACATTATGCTATCCGCCATGCTTCTGCCTATATTTCGATTTCCGAAAGTACGGCCCGCGATTTAACTAAGTTTTTCCCAGAAATTGCACAGGAGTCTGTAACAGTAGCTCATTGTGGAATTGACAAATTATTCTCAACTGCTAGCAGAGAAGAGGTTAATCATTTCAAAAATAAGTATGGAATTACCAAGCCTTATTTTCTGTCTGTTGGGAGTGGAGCAGATTATAAAAACAATAATTTTTTCTTCCAAGCTTTTGCTCAATTGCCTAGCAAACAAGGCTTTGAAATTGTCTCTACAGGCAGCGGAATTGTATTAGAAGGAGAGTTGAGAACTTATACTTCAGGTTGTGTTGTTCATAAGCTTCTACTCAGTGATGAGGAATTGAGAGTAGCTTATTCTGGGGCTATCGCACTGGTGTTTCCGTCAAAGTATGAAGGTTTTGGAATGCCTGTGTTGGAGGCGATAGCTTGCGGATGTCCCGTTATTACTTGTCCCAATGGGTCTATACCTGAAGTGGCGAAGGAAGCAGCTTTGTATGTCAATGATGACGATGTTGAGGGATTAACCGATGCACTGTGTGAGGTACAAAAGCCGAAAATTCGCAGAGCATTAATTGCTGCTGGGTTAGAACAAGCTAAAAAATTCTCTTGGTCTAAAATGGCGGAAAGAGTTAGTTTGGCTTTGATTGATGCTACTCTCTTGCGTTTAAACTTAAAAGAGATTAATTTAATTATATTCCCAGATTGGTCCCAGCGGGAAGAGTCTTTGAGTCTAGAATTGGCAGGAGTAATAAGATTGCTCGCAACTCACCCAGACCAAAATAAGATGACTGTGCTTATAGACAGCAGCAACATTTCTGATGAAGATGCAAATCTAAGTTTATCTAGTGTAGCGATGAACCTTTTAATGGAAGAAGATTTAGATGTTTCCGAGGGGCCACAAATTTCCCTGATTGGACAGTTGAGTAAATTTCAGTGGGAAGCGCTCATGCCTCGCATTCACGGTAGAGTGGTATTGGAGAATGAGAATAAAGATTTTATCGCACAATTAGGCGCTGAAGAAATCCCATTTTACTCCCTAGATAGTTGGGTAGATACGAAATCTGGGAAGTCAGAATCAGCATAAATTTTATAGTTGCAACTATGATGAACATCGATATGTCAACAACAAAATCAACTCTAGAGTTGATTTTAGAAAAACCAATATTTTTTTATTGTAATGAAAATTCATTTTCCCATTTGAGTATATGTTTAGCTGAAGGCTTCAAGGAACTGGGAATACCATTTTATTCAAATATAAACCATTGGCAGATATCACCAAATAGAGAAGAATATCTTTTCTGTTATGACCCAATGGTGACTTATAATGACTGCTCTGTTGTCATACTGGACTTTAGAGTGGTGTTCAACTCGAACCCCGTACCACTGCCTGAAAATCTATTTCACTCAGCACGAAAATATATCACTGTCTATCTAGATGATATGGATGGTTTTACAGTTTGGAATCCCCAATTAAATAACTTTGACTTCAGGTTGAGAACTCATTGCAATACAAAGTCTGAATATCCTTCAAACTGTATACCGTGGGTTTTTGGGATTTCTAACCGCATTCTCCAAGAGACCAAAGAAATTCCCAAAAATCCGCAAGAAAAAATACGCTTACTCGTCAATTTCCGAGTTAACCAAGATGAGTTGATATATTCTAACGGTTGGTTGAGAGTTCCCCAGGGATATATAAGAATTGACAATGGGTCAATGATACTTGACCGCCCTCTGAGGAAGATTGTTTGGGAACATTTTGTGCCACTAATTAAAAATATTTTACCCCTGGATGATACGGTTGATAATTTTGATCAAACTCCCTCAGATAGCTACCACTACTTGCAGTGGAAGCAAACAGGTCAACGTCACAATCCGAGTTACTACCAACGTTTGAAAGAATCGGCGGCTTGTGCTGGCTTTGGGGGTTGTGTTACCTCAAGCTATTTCACGGGAGAACCAATTGTAGAATGGTGGGACAGTTGGCGCTTTTGGGAATCATTGGCGGCTGGGTGTGTAACGTTTCACGTAGATTTCGATAAGTATGGAGTTAAACTGCCAGTAATGCCCGAAAACTGGCGGCACTATATAGGAATCGATCTAGACAATATGCAGGATACTGTCGATCGCATTGCTGATGACCCAGGAATTTTAGAGAAAATCTCTATGGAAGGTCGGCAGTGGGCTATTGAAAATTACGCTCCTGTTCCTACAGTTTTGCGTTTTCTGGAAATGCTCGGTTTCTACACTCCGCAAATGGGCAAATACCAGGAAAATGAAGGCGGGTCAGCAGCCTTGGCACTGTCGATGAAATTGAGAGGGATTAACCTAATTGTTTTTCCAGATTGGACGAAACCAGAAGAGTCTTGGGTCGTAGATATAGAACGAGTGGTGAGGGCGATCGCAACTCACCCAAACAAAAGCAAGATGACTCTCTTAGTAGACAGCAGCAATATTTCTGAGGAAGATGCTAATCTCGCTTTGTCTGGTGTAGCGATGAACCTTTTAATGGAAGAAGATTTAGATGTTTCCGATGGGCCGCAAATTTCCGTGATTGGACAGTTGAGTAAAATTCAGTGGGAAGCGCTCATGCCTCGCATTCACGGTAGAGTGGTATTGGAAAATGAGAATAGAGATGCGATCGCAGCAGCAGGATATGAAGAAATTCCATCTTATCTACTAGACTGTTTTACGAATATATAATCTTGAAAGAAAGGCTCAGCAATTATTGTATCACTATTATCGTTAGGGATTTAGAGGATGCTTGTACCATGAGTTTTACTATCAAAAGAACTGAAGTAAACAAACTTTAGCCTTATTCAATGTAACTAAAAATGAAATTAGTTCTCCTTCTTAAGGGTATCCTGCTGTTGGCTGCTTCCAAAAAGCCTTGCCCCCACTTGCTCATATAATTCTCTAGAAAGTGGGTGCAAAAGATTATATTCTAAAACATTTTTAACGACTAGCAGCAATAAGCCAGGATCCACCTCCGACGATTGATCCGACTTCAGAAGCTTGATTACGCCCAAAGAATCAAGATCGGCTTCTGTATACGTCCCAATGATAATAGACAGGTTAATCAAATGCAACAGGTTATTGATGTCTGTGGGATTGATTTCCTGTAGATGATGGCGGATTGTCCAAGTCATTAAATACTCACCAATTTTTCCCCGTCGCTGCGCTTCGGTTTGCAAGACTTGGATTAAATCCTTTGTCCAGACATCGACTTGTTCCCTATCTCCTCCTGTCATCCCCACCAGCCATGTCGCCTGAGCTTCTATCTCTTGTTCATCTAATAGCAACGCCAATCCCAAATACCAATAGTGAAACTTATTGTCAGGTTCAGCTTGAATAGCCTGTTCGTAGAGATTGACAGCTTGACTGTAATCTCCTTGAATTAAATTTTGATAGGCTTGCTGCTCGATAGTTTCTGCTTGGGTCAATCCCGTTTTTTGTAAAACTTCAAATGGCATCAAATTTTCGACGTGTGCCGTTAAGGTTTCTCGATACGCTTTAAAATGCGCCCTCAGTCTTTCTTCCTGCTCCTTTCCTACTAGATAACGGGATTCTTTTGTAAACTGACCTGATTCTTTTACAAAAACCATATCAACTTGAAATAAAGCTGAGTCTGAAAGTCGATATCCCAGATCCACAATATCGTAAGCTACAAAACCTTGCTGTTTCATAAAGTCGATCGCAGCGCACATCTTATCAAATCTAGCTGTTACATATAAAGTAACTTCTACAATTACCAACTCTGTATTTTGAAGAGTTTGAGTGGCACCTGCTAGGATGTCTAGTTCTCTACCATCTACATCAACTTTGATTAAATACGGCCCTTCTAACTGGTGAGTTTTACAAATTTCATCCAGAGTAATGGCCGGGATTGTCCTTAGCTCAAAAGTTTCTGAGCTAGCCTCACCTTCCTCTGAGATGTAAGAATGGATAAAGTTGCTCAAATTCACTTGAAGAGGCACAAGCCCTTCTTCTTTGGAAGCAGCAGCAATTATATAGTCTGCTCTTTGAAGATGTTGACAAATTTTTATGAGATATGGTTCATTCTCTGCTATGGGTTCGATTAGGAGATATCTTGATTTTGGAAAAGCTTCATAAATTTCAAATGTTCCTAACCCAGCACCTACGTCAATAACTGTTTCTGGTTCAAAGCCCAACTGCTTGACATTCAATAATGACCCAAACATTGAACTTCTAGGAATTTCGTTGTTCGTCATAGTAATTTTTCCCTCTACTATTCCTAATGGATCAATTTCCAGCTTCAACGTAAATTTGCCACATCTGCTCGTATGCTTTCTCCATCTCTCGCGTAAACTGCTTAGCATTCCACAGAGGCGCAGTTTGCCGTGACTGTCGCAATTTCCAAGATATTTGCTGCCGCAAAACTGGATCTTTTCCTAAGCGAATTCCCCACTCCACGTACTCTTCATCTGTCCAAGCAATCCCTTCGGAAATACCAGCATTAATCATCATCGTGTAGCTGTTGCGGGCAGAAAACTGCTCCCCCACTCTTGTCACCATTGGAATGCCCATCCAGAGAGTTTCTAGAGTAGTCGTAGCTCCGTTATAAGGATAAGTATCTAGAACAATATCCGCAATGCCTAAGTTAGCTCGGTGAACCTCCTCTGAAGGCGCACTTGGTAAAAATCGCAGGCGATCGCGGCTCACACCCTCTGCTTCAGCAGTTTCTATAAAGAAATTATCGAGAAATTCTCGTTCTCCATAAGCTTTCATCAAGAAATAGCTATTCGGCACTTCTTTAAGAATTTTCATTTGCAGGATCGCCATGTGGGGATGATACTTGACACCCCTCTGAACGCCGAAATATACCACTGCATCGCTGGGCAGATCCAGATGATCGCGGCGCAGCGCAGGTACGCCAACTTCAAAACCATCTACAGCTATATAGGTTTGAGGCAATCGCCAGATTTTTTCTGCATAGTAATCCTGAGCCGATTCCGGTAAAACATAGGGATCGGCAATGTAGTAATCGATCGTTGGCATTGCCGATGCGTCCCATCCCAGCCACGTCACCTGGATTGGTGCAGGCTTTGTCGATAAAATCCCGCAGGCTGTACTGAGGGTGATACTGTCAAGATCGATCAAAATGTCAATTTCATGCAGAGAAATTTGCTCAGCTATTTCCATCCCCCCAAGCCCCGTCTTATAAGCTTTATCAACATGATTAACGTACCATTCCTGCAAGGAGTCAACAACCTCGGTACAGCCGAGCAAATAGGCATAAATTTCAAATCGCTCGCGATCGTGATGTTGAAAAATCCATCGCGCCAGCCAACCAACTGAATGCCGCCTTAAACAATGAGACAAGTATCCTATTTTCAAACGTTTATTTGAGGTATTAAATCTAGGATGCGAAGATAGTTTGTGGCGGTAGCGATCTATTACCTCCTTAGCCTCTACTTCAATATTAGCTTGGCAAACCTGAGCTAGCTGAGTGCGATATTTGTTATTAGTTTGCGGATCATCCCGAAAGTAGTTTAAGAAAAATGTTGTGTTGTATAACCCTAGAACATCACGGTTAGAACCTAAGTCTGTTGGCTGGTCTTTGTAAAGCGACTCTAGCAGCTCTTCCTGTATTTGGATGTGCGAAGTGATTTCATCCCAATATCCACAGATTCCTGCATTCATTGTCGCGCGCAGAATCAGGTGATTGTCATAAATTTTATCTATCAATTGCCGATTAGGGAGGAAATAGCACAATTTAGCAGCTTCTATAGCTTTAGTATGTTCGCCCAAATCCGTATAAAATGTGGCTAAACACCGGAGCAGCTCTGGATGCTGGGGCATCGCGCGCAAACCCAAATTAGTAAAGCATATTGACAATTTCTGTCGCCTGTGCGTGTAAGTAATTTCATAAATTATCGGTATCAAAAAATCAACAAAAGCCGAAGAGTCAGGTATATAGGGCAAACAAGTTTCTGTCAATTCCAATGATGAGGGAAGCAAAGGCGAATAATTTAACACCTTTTCCAGAATGTCTACTAATAGAGCTGAATCAAGTTCTACAGGTGGCTGGGTCTGTAGCAAATCTATCACTCCCAACTCAGTCAGCTCTTTTCCTGTATAAGTCTTAATCTGAATATATAGTTCTATAAGATGGAGTAGATTATTAATATCGGTTGGGCTAATTTCCCGTATGTGTTGCCGAATCGCCCAAGCCACAGAGTAGTCTTCTAGAGTCTTCCTCCGCTCTGCTTCCGTTTGCAGCACCTCAATTAATTCGGCTGTCCACTGCTCAACTTGTTCTTCATCCCCTTCGGCCATTGCCAGCAGCCAAGTTGTCTGTGCTTCTGCCTCTTGTTCCTGCAACAATAACATCAGCCCTAAATGCCAGTAGTGGGAGTGGATGTGAGGTTCGGCGACAATCGCTTGTTCGTACAAGCTCACAGCTTGAGTGTAGTTCCCTTTGCTCAGACATTGAACGGCTTGCTGCTGCCAATTCACTGTATCAATCGGTAAAGACTCTGAAATCATAAGCTAATTAAAACAACTATCTATCTATCTATCTATATTATCTTATTCATAACTGAAGAGAGAGAATAATCTAGCCAAAGCTATTGCCACAGTTATCAAATGACATTCTTCTGCCACAAGCCTAACTGCACTAAAAGAGGTAGCGCACAAGCGCTACCTCTTTTTCAACACTTAAGCTAGACTGACAAGCTACAATTCCTGCCACAATCTCTCTGTTATTACTTGGTAACGGCACTCCAGGCAGCGCCGCAGTCTGTCGCGGCGAATTTGGCTGTGCCACCAACAGCTTCGCAAATGGATGTCTGAGTAGTCTTTGCCTCGCCACTGTCAACTAGAACTACAACGCCTCCATATGCTCTCAGAGAGGTAGTATTAGTAGGAACAGCATTAGTATTTGCCTGATCGTCCTTAGTAGATACGACGTCATACGTGTAGTTAGTGGTTTCAGTTTTGAGGCCTAAACCCAAGTCCGGAATCACTGTTGTAAACTTGCCGTTCTCAGCATAGTAAGCCTGCTGACCCTTGTTGATCGAGGCGACATACTGCTTGGCTTCAGATTGCTTGGCTTTGTTTGCTTGGTTGAGGAATGCAGGCAAAGCAATAGCCGAAAGAATACCGATAATGATGATAACAACCAGCAGTTCAATCAGGGTGAAACCTTGATCCTGTCTTCTTTTGTTAATGTGTTGCAGGAACTTGGCTTTAAATTCAGTCTTCATAAGTCTTTTCTCCTTGAGGGGTGGGATGCTTGATTTCTAACTCCTGAATGTAACTTACCCACTTTCGTTCCTTCTCATATCACCCTGTGCTAAAAAAATTTAGCTAGGGCGGGATGAACGCTCCAAAAGCAAGTAAAGAAACACTTCCAGCCTGCTCAAGACTTCTTTAACTTCCTCCCAAGCTGCCTGTTCGCTGACAGGCTCTAGAGTAACGGGATGCAGGGGTTTGAGCTTTAACCAGCGTTCCACAAGGGACGGAGCAGGACAAGCGCCCTCCCAAAGCGGTAGCAAGCAAGCAGCCATATAACTTTCTAGGAAAATAGGTACTAAAGCCGGCAAAGTGACATAACGGCTAATCTCGAAGGGTTGTTGGCTAGTGATGCACTCGATCAAGTCTGCTCTCGCCTGGGGAGTTTTTAGCTGAGGATGCAGGTGTACCCGCGCATCCTGCCAGTCAGATAAAGTCCATTCAGCAACTGGCACAAATGGCTGTGCCCGATCGGGATGAGCGCACCAAAAGTCAATTAAACGGTTGACGGGATGTAACAATTCACATAAATGGAGCCCCTCTTCTGTAGAAATTTCTGGCAGGCTCATGGCTAGAAAAGCAGGTAAATTGTCTTGCTCTTTGAAAAGCTCGAGCAAGTCCCATTGCCGCCAATTCACCATACTGACCAACTCTAAATCAGCGGCTTGCAGTGCCGAAAACATTTCAGGTATAGTGTAGCCTTTATCGCCTTGAAATAAATAATTCATTAGCATCCACTGTTCACTCTGGGCGGCATCGGGATTCCAGGTTTGTCTCTTGAGAAGGACATCATCTTTCAAAGCGGTCATAATTTCTCGGGCTAATTCCATTTCTAAGTCTCGGGGATTTTCGTCCATCAATCCCATCATTTTGAAAACTTCCTGAACCCGAAAATAGGCAAACCTCTGTAGCGAACTATGAAAATTAGCACGAATTATTCCCCGATCTTTTAGCACCGACTTAAGTGTTTTCAATCCCGCCTTTATATCTGGCAATAAATAAAGAACTTCGTCACTATTAATATAGTCATACTCTAATCCTAATTTAGGCAAATCTTCAATTGAAAGCACATGAAACTCTGCATTCTCAAACCCATGATATTCGAGGCGGTGACGGGCTAACTTAACCGCTTCTTCTGATAAGTCAATACCAACTATTTTAGCACCGGGATTGGCTTCTGCTAAAGTCAAGGATTTATAGCCGGTGCCACAGCCTGCATCTAAAATAATTTTTCCTTCTGTTTCAATAACTGTTTGATTTCTTAAATAGTAAGGTGTTATAAGGTTATGAATATAGAGAAGCTGGTAGTTAGATTTAGGAGAGTTTTCGAGTGGGATTCTCGGGTAAGGAGCGCTGTTAAATTGCTGGCGAATTTTTTCTACGATGTCAGATGTTTGGTTGTTCATTCTACATTGCTCTCGCTACTAACAAATTGCGCTGTGACATACGTTAATTTTAGGATGACAAGGTATCTTATCTACGCGGCGTCCGAAAGGTAGTTGCGATCGCACTTTTGTGCAAACCCCACGCGGCTGGGCGGCAAGGACTGGGCATAATAGTAAGGGTAAATCTTTCCAGCCCCCGCAAAAACATATTATACAACCAACTACCACGTCCATGAACACCAACATCAGCCCCATCCTCAAAGTATTCACCCTATCTGCGGCCCTTTCCCTGGCCATCAAGTACGCAGGGCCTAGCTTATCCATACCCTCTACCGACCTCAACGCCCTCATCGCCGTCTTTACCCCCAGTATCATCTTAGCTGCAATCCTCGGCTGGCGATCGCGCCAACAGCAGCAGTAGAGACGCAATCAAGACACAATCAAAATGTGCGATCGATCTACACTAAATCTAAAGACTGTGTTTTTGCCAAAATCTTAATTCCCCGTACAGCTATCAAAACCAAACTCAAGGCACTCACCATGATTCAAACCATACCTGAATTAGTAACATTCGATGAATTCATTGACTGGTATCCTGAAAATTCAGAACACCACTACGAACTACATAATGGAGCTATTATTGAAATGCCAAAAGCAACAGGCAAACATTCTAAACTGACAGGTTTTCTAATCGCCGATCTCAACTTTGAAATCAGACGGCTACAACTACCCTACTTCATCCCCAAGGAATCTGTCATTAAACCGATACGCGAGGAATCAGGATATGAGCCAGATATCATTGTACTCAACGAAGAAACCATTGGAAACGAGCCGCGATGGGAAAAATCATCAATTATTACAATGGGTGCATCAGTACCCCTAATTGTAGAGGTAACTAGCACTAATTGGGAAGATGATTATGCTCGTAAACTAGAAGCATACGAATCAATGGGCATCCAAGAATATTGGATTATAGACTATTTAGGATTGGGCGGCAGACGGTTTATTGGCAATCCCAAACAACCTACTTTTTCAGTTTACCAACTCGTAGACGGCGAGTATCAAGTCAAACTGTTCAGAAATGCCGATCGAATTGAGTCGCCAATTTTCCCAGAATTGAACTTGACACCACAACAGGTGTTCGCCAAAGGCAAATGAGGAGCCTGCTTTCCCTGCTGTGAGAGTAGAGTTATTTTTTAAACGTGCGATCGCACGCATCTAAGATATCTTGGAAAGAAGCGATTCCCACGCATCCCTCAAGTCGCGCAGCAACTCCCTCTTCCCCAATCCAAAATCTCAAACCAAATGAAGCTAGGACAATGGATAGGCTTATTAGCCCTTATCGCATCTTGTTACATCCTCTGGCAAATCAGGCAAGCCCTACTGCTGCTGTTTGCCGCCGTCGTCTTAGCCACTGCCTTAAATAGGCTAGCACGCTACTTGCAGAAATTTCGGCTCCAAAGATCGATCGCAGTCTTACTTTCAATTAGCTTCCTAGTCCTCATCTTCGTAGGCTTATTCCTGATAGTTGTACCACCCTTTGCCGAACAGTTTCAACAACTTACCCAAAGAGCCCCTCAAGGAATAGAAAGATTAAATCAGTGGATCGATCAATTTGAGGGTCGCTTTTCAGGACAATTTGGCCAGCGGCTACCAAATCTTGATGTTAACGACATCATGCAACAACTGCAACCTTTATTCAACCAACTCGTCGGCGGTGCAGGAGCCTTTGTCGGCAACACATTAGGCGTTATCCTCAGCTTTTTGCTCGTCATAGTTTTGACCTTGATGACATTAGCCGAACCTCTATCTTACCGCAAAGCATTTATACAACTATTTCCCTCTTTTTATCGGCGGCGAGTCGATGGCATCTTAGATGAATGCGAAATAGCCCTCGGCAGATGGGTGATCGGCGCTTTAATTAGCATGAGCGTCATCACTTTTCTCAGTCTAATTGGTTTATCTGTTTTGCAAGTTCCCTTAGCCCTAGCTCACGCTGTAGTAGCAGGCTTTCTGAACTTAATACCCAATATCGGACCTGGTTTGAGCGTCATCCCCCCAATGACGATCGCACTTTTAGACTCTCCGTTACAATCCGGTTTTGTCTTAATCCTCTACTTTCTAATTCAACAATTTGAAAGCAACCTCCTCACCCCTTACGTTATGGCACAGCAAGTATCACTACTGCCTGCTGTCACCTTAATAGCTCAAGTATTCTTCGCCACGTTTTTTGGATTTTTAGGTTTGTTGCTTGCCCTTCCTCTCACCGTTGTCGCTCAAGTTTGGGTGAGAGAAGTCTTAATTAAAGACATTCTCAACCAGTGGCACACCAATCCTAGAAATCTAGCAGCGATCGATTCTGCTATTCATGAGGAGTACGAATCTATAGGAGTCACACATAGTAAGCCAGAAAGCAAGCCAGAACACAAACCTGAAATCCCTAATAATACAGATGATTCGGCGGTTTAAACCGCTTCTAAACAAACGAAGTCTGCCTCCGCAGACAAGCGATATAAAAGGAGTATTTAAGCCGGATTTGGTATTAGTCCGCGCAGGCGGACTTGGTTTGTGTAGTCGCGACTTGAGTCGCCGAGGCTAAAAGGTTTAAACCGCATCTCGTCCCGCTAAAAATTTGTTGAACCGTCAAAGTTAATTGGGAAATTGTGGGCGACAAAGTTCTATCTTCCCCCCGAAACTGACTGACCTGATACTCACCGTCAACCAAATGGTAAACTGAAAAAGTAGGTTGTTTCGGATTGCCAATATAGCGTCTGCCGCCAAGTCCCAAATAGTCGGCAATCCAGTATTCAGAAATACCCAAAGCTTCACAATCAACCAATTTATAGCCGCAATCATCCCGCCAATTGGTACTGACAACTTCGACAATTAGCCGGACAGAACTACCCATTGTAATGATAGATTGCTTTTTCCATCTCGGTTCGCTGTCAGTCCCTTGCCTGTCCAAAACGATCGCGTCCGGTTCGTAACCGGATAGCTCGTTATCAGCTTTCACAACGCATTCTTTGGGAACGAAGTAGGGCAACCTCAGCCTTTCGATTTCAATCCCTAGCTTCAGGCAGATGAAGCCGGCTACTTCTGAATGTTCTCCGGCTGCTTTAGGCATCTCAACAATAGTTCCATTGTGCAGTTCGTAACGGTTTTCAGAATTTTCAGGATACCAGTCAATAAATTCATCGAAGGTGACTGGTTTTAATACAGCTTGAGTCATGGCGATCGCCCTTTATTTGATTTATGATATTGTTATTGTATCCGTTATAATTTACATCTTGCATCATTATCAAGAACAGGCAATATGCCTGTTCCACGAAGAGTGAATTTTCTTGTGGAACAGGCAAGATACCTGTTCATAAAAGGCTTATTGAGAAGGGTGCAACATCTCAGTTATAATAGACCTCTTGCAAAAATAATTAGGACGGGCTCTCCGGCCCATCCCACAAGAGTTATTTTTTCTTGTGGGATGGGC
>NZ_JAUBWA010000121.1:0-21624 GCF_036702825.1 Microcoleus sp. A003_D6
AAGCTTATAGTATCAAGGGATTCGCGAGTTCATTCATCTTTCTAAATGCTGTTTTCTTACTTTTTCAGCAAGCCCTAAATAGTAGCGGAGCCGGAAAAACCCTAAATCCCTATCAGGGATTGAAACCTCATAAAGCTCATCAATAGTGCCATCAAAAAACAAGCCTAGCCGGAAAAACCCTAAATCCCTATCAGGGATTGAAACATCTTCCTCGTTGGCAACTATCCGAATTGAGTTGAGGGCCGGAAAAACCCTAAATCCCTATCAGGGATTGAAACCAGCCTCAATGCGCCAACCGCAATAGCAACCGGTCGCCGGAAAAACCCTAAATCCCTATCAGGGATTGAAACTCTATGGGGATTTTAAGTGGAGATGACCCTGTAATTGCCGGAAAAACCCTAAATCCCTATCAGGGATTGAAACGACAGCCCTTGAATCCCTCCTGGGACTGTTTGGCGCAGCAAGCCGGAAAAACCCTAAATCCCTATCAGGGATTGAAACCTCCCTCTTGATCTGCAACGATTTGCCCTGCTGATAGCCGGAAAAACCCTAAATCCCTATCAGGGATTGAAACTCCCGAAAGCTCAGAAAAGCTAATTTGACGGCTGCTGAGCCGGAAAAACCCTAAATCCCTATCAGGGATTGAAACAACTCTTCAACAAGCAGTGCAGTGTTATCTAAACCGTGCCGGAAAAACCCTAAATCCCTATCAGGGATTGAAACACTTGCAGACACTATTCAAAAAGTCTTAAGCTGGCCGGAAAAACCCTAAATCCCTATCAGGGATTGAAACAAGATCCGAAATAGCCGATTTTAAGTCTTCGTCGTAAGGCCGGAAAAACCCTAAATCCATATCAGGGATTGAAACTTGATCGCTCCATTCTGCGGACTGCTCGTCGGAAGCCGGAAAAACCCTAAATCCCTATCAGGGATTGAAACTGAAATTGCTTTTTTGACGGAGGAATTAAAACTAGCCGGAAAAACCCTAAATCCCTATCAGGGATTGAAACCTTGAATCCAGCTCCTCCGATCGCCCAGATATTGAAAAGCCGGAAAAACCCTAAATCCCTATCAGGGATTGAAACAAATCTTACACTCTTTCTTGAGGGATGTTATGAGCCGGAAAAACCCTAAATCCCTATCAGGGATTGAAACTTTATTAATCCCCCATTCTCTGACCCGTTCCCGCCGGAAAAACCCTAAATCCCTATCAGGGATTGAAACTATAGATATACCCAATCTTGCCTATGTCTAATTTTTGGGCCGGAAAAACCCTAAATCCCTATCAGGGATTGAAACAATGTAGATCGAGCTCCTTTGCAACCACATTCTAGCCGGAAAAACCCTAAATCCCTATCAGGGATTGAAACTGCGGGAATAAGTTCCGATTTTGATACCTTTGGCCGGAAAAACCCTAAATCCCTATCAGGGATTGAAACGCTTCTATGTGGGGTGCATTAGGAAGCGTGCGTGCCGGAAAAACCCTAAATCCCTATCAGGGATTGAAACTCTCCCCGATTCCCAAACAAGTTCCGACGTCCAACCGGAAAAACCCTAAATCCCTATCAGGGATTGAAACTAGGAAGTTTTAAAAGTGGCAAAAGTGTTCTAAGCCGGAAAAACCCTAAATCCCTATCAGGGATTGAAACTCGCTTTCGTTCGTAATTTCGTAGAGTCCGCTGCCGCCGGAAAAACCATAAAACCCTATCAGGGATTGAAACACCAATTTTATTACGAACAAGTGGAGACATAGAGCCGGAAAAACCATAAAACCCTATCAGGGATTGAAACCATGTGGATATTTTAGGCGATGGTTAGCTTTGTGTTGAGCCGGGCCGGAAAAACCATAAAACCCTATCAGGGATTGAAACGTCCAAGCAAACTGAACCCAGCCATAAAAGAAAAGCTACTTTCGGGGTATGAGTAGCAACGGAACAGAAACTCCCGTTAAAGCTGTAATGCTTATCTGATAAGCATTTTAGAAACTGCTTGTTAGTCTCAATGAGACGTACCAATTAAACTTAGGCTATTTGGTACAGAGATATTGAACGGAATACCAAGGATTTCAGGCTCCTAGTTCTCAGCAGGTTCAACTGGTACACCTCTTAGCGGTGTTTTCTGTTCCGTTGCTACTCATACCCCGTTCTGCTAGAACTACCTCTACCCCTATAAGTGCCTTTACTCCAATGTCAAGATTGTTACTGACTTCTTTTGTAATTCTTTATACATATATATTTTTTGCATAAATATACTTAGAAGCTATTTACATACTGAAATAGCTATGACAGGATAAATTAGTACAGGAAACCAGCTTGATGGAGTATAATCCGAAACAAGATTAAGGTTTTTTCCAAAATCTCTGAACTTCCCAACTTAGGTTAATTAACAGAAATGAAAAATCTAGCAAAAATTGCTTTAACTCTTTTCGCTACTACGGTCAGCATTGTTGGTTTATCTTCTAGTGTCTTGTCTGAAGAAGTTAGTGTAGGCAAGAACAATACTTCAATAGTTTTTGAAATTGCTCAGTCTGCCGATGATTATCAGGCTGGCTGGACTGACGGTTGGGCTAAGGGTTACAGTGATGCTAGGGAGGGTCGTGAATATGTAGATGGTTATGAAAATTCTGGTTTATCTATTACAGATGGGGGTTACAATGAGGGTTACGTTGATGGTTACCTTGAGGGTTACAATCAGGGTGCAAAATAGAATTGCTTGAAGCTATGCCGTTGTTATGAAAAAAATCCCTAGCGAATCGCAAAAACTCTAGGGATTATTGAGTTGATTATCTAGGTCACCGGTCAACCAAAACAAAGAGACCCACATCGGCTCCCTGTCGGCTTTTGTGGGTCTTTAAGGTGTTTGGCTACCTTGGGGCTTTTGGTGTCCCAGGGTGTCACCGGGGAGTGAGTGCCGGAAAAACCATAAAACCCTATCAGGGATTGAAACAATTTTGGGGGGTGTAGGAACAGTTTCTATATAGGCCGGAAAAACCATATTTCCCGCTCTAAGGCTTGAAACCCTTTATTGGAAGGCTTTCGCCTCGGACAATGTAGCGGGAAAAATCATAAATCCCGATCGGGGATTGAAACAAAGTGGAAGCGCGCTGCAAAAAACCTAAATTCCTATCAAAGATTGAAACTAAATCTGCTATGAGATAATTTGCGGTTGCACTCAGACATGACTGTTAATTGTGAGTTGAAAAACTGAAAATCGCGCTGATATTTGTTGCCAGCTTGACTCGACTTTACCAAGACGGACGATGAAGCGCGGATTTGATATCGTTCCGGCGCACCCGGAATTGATATGAACCAGCAAAATACAAATTAAGCCACAATAAACCTAAATCCGATTTTCACTTGAGATGACAGTGACAATTCGGCTTTTCAATCAAAGACTCAACCAAAGCATTCAAAGCAACCGCCGCCAACAACCCGCCACCAAAAGTTCCCACAGTCGTAATATAAGCAACGCCCGATCGCACTAACCGCCGTTTCGCCACCGGAGAATGACTGAAACCGATCGGCATTCCAATCACCAAAGCCGGTTGCAGTTGCCCGTTCTCGATCGCCTCGCAAACCGCCATCAGCACAGACGGCGCATATCCGATCGCCAATATACATCCCTTTTCCAGTTTCAACAACTTTTCAAACCACTCACCCTGCTGCCAGAATTCCTGTTCCGCTTCCGCCGCAGCATTGATGTGCGGATCGTCAATTAAAGTAGCAATACTTGTTCCCAAATGCGCCAATCTTGTCCGATCCAAAGCCGCAAAAACAGGCGGCACGTCAGCCACAATTTGACACTGATTTTTCAAAGCTTCCCGCGCCGATTTAATCGCCGTTTCGCTCAACTTCACAAACGGCAGCAGCGAACAATCTCCGCAGGCTAACACCAGTTTAGAAAGCAAGTCTACCTCAATTTCCGAGCGATCGGCCAAATCCGGCAACAAAAGCTGCAACGACTCCCCAAAATCCTCCGGGTGAGTGTGCGCCCCCGCGTCCCAACCCTCCCAAAATTGTTCCAACTCATCCAACCCCCCCTCAGTTTCCCCCTGCAACAGCCTTAATTGCGCCAAGGCGTCCGCTTGCACCGCTTGACAGGAAATATCCCGCCCCAGCAATCCTTCCAGCGCCGAAGCCGTTTCTCGGAGGCGAACAATTTGCTGAATAACCGACAGATATTGCCGTTGCAGAGTCGCCATCAGCGCGTCAGGCGAAGCATCCGCGTCAGTTTCTAACAATTTGCGGATGTGAGACAGTTGAAAGCCTTGCTGCTTGAGTGCGACTATTCTTTGCAGTCTTTGCACGTCGCTGCTGGTATACAATCTGTAGTTAGAGGTCGATCGTACCGCCGGAGACAGCAGCCCCAAAGCGTGATAATGCCGCACCATCCGAGGGGTAATTGTGCCTTTTACCGCTTCAGTAAGTTGTTTGATTGTCAGGTATTCTTGCATGGAATTTTTTAACCGCAGATATGGGCGGATAAACGCGGATGGACGCAGATGGGTATGGATGGTTATTGAGTTTTGTAATTTTGTTTGGTTTTACTCTTGACATTGACATTAATGTCAAGGTTTAGGCTACAGGAGTCATTCTACCAAATCAAGCTTTACAAATGACTTCTAATTCTTTGTCAATTTCTCGCATCTCCCAGTTAGCAGAAGAACATCCCGACGCTGTGACTGCCGCCCTGTGCGGAATTCTAGTAATCTTGGGTTCGCTAGCCCTGCAACTCGGCTGGCTGGGTTTAGCCGTGTTAATCTTGCCCGCTGCTTATGTTATCGGCGGCTATTCCAGCACCCGCGAAGGCTTAACTACGCTATTTCAAGAACATGAATTAGATGTAGATTTGTTGATGATTGTTGCTGCTTTGGGCGCGGCCGGTTTGGGGCTGTGGCGGCAAGAATATCATTTAATTGTTGACGGTGCGGTGTTGATTTTAATCTTTGCAATTAGCGGCGCGCTGGAAGGTTATGCTATGCAGCGGACTGAACGCAGCATCCGCAGTTTGATGAGTTTGACTGCGGATACTGCTAGGGTGGTAATGTACGATGGGGAACGGCAAGTTGCGATCGACAAATTGACAATTGGCGATTACATTTTAGTCAAGCCCGGAGAAATCATCCCCACAGATGCGATAATTATTGAAGGCTACAGCGCGATCGACCAAGCCTCGATTACCGGCGAATCAATGCCCGTGGAGAAAACCAGGGGCGATGAAGTATATGCAGGTACAATTAACGGTGTCGGCGCCCTGAAACTCGAAGTTCATAAAACTCCAGAAAGCAGCTTGATTCAGCGAGTGATTCGGCTGGTTCAAGAAGCGCAAACAGCAGCGCCGCCGTCTCAAATGTTTGTGGAAAAATTCGAGCGCGGTTATGCTAAATTAATTGTCGGTTTAGGCTTGCTGCTGGCAACTTTGCCGCCCTTTATTTTAGGCTGGAATTGGGAAGAGACAATCTATCGGGCGCTGATTTTTCTAGTAGTCGCATCCCCCTGCGCGCTGATGGCTTCGATTATGCCGGCGCTGCTTTCGGGAATTGCTAACGGGGCGAGACAGGGGATTTTGTTTAAAAGTGGCGCCCAATTAGAGATGATTGGTAAAGTCAGGGCGATCGCCTTTGACAAAACCGGAACTCTCACCACGGGAAAACCTGAAGTTATCCAAATTGTACCAGCAGCCGGATATACTGAAACAGAAGTTCTGCAATTGGCTGCTGCTTTGGAAGCTCATTCCGAACACGCGATCGCCTCTTCAATTGTCAGCGCCGCCCAGCAGCAACAGTTACAATTGTCAACCGCTACCGATGTACAAGCAAAAATCGGTCATGGAATTGTCGGCAAAGTCAACAATCAAATCATTGCCATTGGTAAAACCGGTTTTGTCGAAGCAACCTCCGAATTGAGTCAAATCAGCCAGCAGTTGCAAGCCGAAGGTAAAACAGTTGTTTGGGTGGCAAAGAACGAGCAACTTTTAGGAATCATTGCAGTAGCAGATACCCTGCGCCCGGAAGCAGCAGCAACGGTAAAACGCTTGCAAAAATTAGGCGTAGAACATATAATTATGCTAACTGGCGACAACGAGCAAACAGCTCAACACATCGCCCGTCAATTAGGCATCAAAGAAGTGTACGCCGAACTTTTGCCAGAAGACAAAGTGCAGGCAATTAAACAATTGCAAACCCAGTATCAAACTGTAGCAATGGTGGGAGACGGCATCAACGACGCCCCCGCCCTCGCTCAAGCTTCCGTGGGCATTGCGATGGGGATTTCTGGCAGCGATGTTGCTTTAGAAACTGCTGATATAGTATTGATGGCAGATAAGTTAGAGCAACTAGCTAAAGCAATTAGTTTGGGCCGCCGCGCTCAAAATATTGTCAAACAAAACATTGTTTTTGCACTCAGTTGCATTGTGCTGTTATTGGCTGCTAATTTTTTCGGAAATATCACCATGCCTTTAGGCGTCATCGGTCACGAAGGCTCTACAGTAATAGTAACCTTAAGCGGTTTGCGACTGCTAAGAAATTAGACACGAAAAACCGCTAAAATCGAGGCAGAGCCTCTAGAAATGCGTTCTCAGGCACAGCCTGGGAACGAGAATTTTATCTGCGTTCATCTGCGTTCATCTGCGGTTAAAAATTCAAAATATTAAGAAAAAATACAATTGTGTTTTTGTCACTCAAAACACGCTACCGTCAAAAGTATTAAATCATACCAAAATCTGAAGTTGCTCGAAAATGCAATAAAAATTAACCTAGAAAAAGTCTAGAAAATGGTATAGAACTGATTGCACCAAGAGCAATGGAAAACAAGTTTTCTGTTGGAGGCTATTATGAACCACAAAGTCATTGGGGCCGCGCGAAACGTTGCAATTGTTGGCCCTTATTTAAGCGGTAAAACCGCACTGCTCGAAAGTTTGCTGTCGGTTACAGGCACAATTACTCGCAAAGGTAATGCTAAAGATGGCAATACAATAGGTGACGGTTCTGCTGAAGCGCGCGATCGCAAAATGAGCGTAGAAGTCAACAGCGCCACCGCCGAATACGAAAATGTCCGCTTCACATTTCTTGACTGTCCCGGCTCGATCGAATTTGCCCAAGAAACTTACAATGCACTTATCGGTGTCGATGCAGCGGTGATTGTTTGCGAACCCGTTGCCGATCGCACTTTAACCCTCGCCCCGCTGTTCAAATTCCTCGACGATTGGCAGATTCCCCACCTAGTTTTCATCAACAAGATCGATCGCGCGTGCACAGACGAAACCACCTGCGGTAGCAACTTCACCGAAGTGCTCAACGCGCTCAAATCCGTTTCCAGCAGACCGATCGTACCTCACCAATATCCGATCGGCAAAAACGAACAAATCATCGGTTTTATCGACTTAGTAACCGAACAAGCTTACCACTATCACCCTGGCGCACCCGCAGATCCCGTCCCGCTTCCCGAACACCTCAAAGCACAAGAAAGCGCCGCGCGGCAGCAAATGCTCGAAGAATTAGCGAATTTTGACGATCGTTTACTCGAAGAATTGCTCGAAGAAATCAATCCCGACGCCGAAGAAATTACCCGCGATTTGAAGATGGAATTAGGCGCAGATTTAATAGTGCCCGTATTCATCGGCATCGCCGAACAAGATTTCGGCGTGCGGCCTCTGCTGGAAGCTTTGCTGAGGGAAGCGCCGACACCGGAAACTACAGCAGAGAAACGCGGTTTTATACAAGGTGAAAACAAGGTTCTCGCTCAAATCCTCAAAACCTATTACACGCCTCAAGGAGGTAAATTATCGTTAGTGAGAATGTGGCGCGGAACCCTCGCAGACGGAGCAAATTTGAACGGCGTTCGAGTTAACGGTTTGTACCGCCTGACTGGCCAACAAACGCAAAGTTTGCAGTCCGTCAGCGCCGGGGAAATTGTCGCTGTGGGAAGGCTGGAAGGCTTGAAAACAGGCGATACGCTGGGTTCTGACGAATTTTTGCCAAAAGCCGAAATCATCCCGCCTGTCTACGCACTGGCGATCGTCCCAGAAAAGCGCAACGATGAAGTTAAGCTGAGTTCCGCCTTAGCTAAACTATTAGAAGAAGACCCATCTTTAAGTTTGGAACACGGCGACACCCACGAAGTTATACTTTGGGGTCAAGGCGAAATCCACCTAAAAGTAGCTTTAGATAGGTTGCGCCGCAAGTATAATTTGCCGATGGTAACTCACTTACCGCAAGTGCCGTACAAAGAAACCATCCGCAAACCCGCAGCTTCCATCCACGGGCGCTACAAACACCAAAGCGGCGGACATGGACAGTTTGGCGACGTGTACCTCGATATCGCACCGCAGCCGCGCGGAGAAGGTTTCAATTTCACTGACAAAATAGTCGGCGGAGTCGTTCCAAAACAGTATATTCCCGGCGTTGAAGTGGGAGTGCGCGAGTATTTGGATCGCGGCCCGCTGGGTTTTCCGGTGGTAGACGTAGCGGTGACGCTGACGAACGGTTCCTATCATTCTGTTGATAGTTCGGAACAGGCTTTCAAGCAGGCGGCGCGGTTGGCGATGCAGTCCGGGATGGAGAAGTGCGAATCAACTTTGCTGGAGCCGATCGCCAAAGTTGAAATTTGCGCTCCGAACGAGTGTACATCAAAGGTGTTGCAGTTGGTCAGCGGACACCGCGGCCAAATTCTCGGCTACGAAGGTAAAAAAGATTGGAAGGGATGGGATGCAGTTTCTGCTTATTTGCCGATCGCAGAAATGCAGGATTTAATTGTAGAATTGCGATCGCAGACAATGGGAGTCGGATTTTTTAATTGGGAGTTCGATCGATTGCAAGAAGTACCGGAACCTTTAGCTAAGCGGGTTTTGCTAACGACTGGCGGGAATGGGAATGGGAATGGTAAAAGTTAGGTAATTGTCTTAAAAAACCCGGTTTCTTGAATAAACCGGGTTTTTGCACGAGTTGTAATTACGATTGATTGGGGTCGATTCCCATTTCTCGGAGTCGAGCTTCTAAAGCTTGCGATCGCGATCGTTCTTGTTCCAGCAAAGTTTCTGCTTGCTGTGCCCGCGTTTCTGCATCCTGTCGCAGTTGCGCGAGCTCCACAAAACTCACAAACGGTTCGCCTGAAGGCCCGAACATTTCAAGTCCTGACTCAGACAATCCAAACCGCACGTCCAGTCTGGGACTTGTCCAACCGTCCATTTGTTCGATCGCCTCTAACTCTTCCTCAACCCGCTGCCATCCTGTCAATTCTAATGTTTGCGGGTCGTACAAATAGTATTCTTCTACACCGTAACGTTCGTAAAATTTGAACTTTTGAATCATTGGAGCGGGTCGATTTCCCGGCGACCAAATTTCAAACACAACTTGTGGCCCAATATTATCTTCATTCCACTGTTGATAGGAACCATGATAACCTTTTGGTCTACCAAAAACTACCATCACATCTGGTGCTTGGCAAAGTTTATTATTTCCTTCAACCGGATACCAAAGCAAGTCGCCGGCCACGAAAACATTAGGGTCATTCGCAAATAACAGTTCTAAGTTTTCCTTAATCCAAACGATTAATCGAAATTGCTCAGTATTGTCTGACATTGGTTCGCCGTTATCGTCGGGATAGATGATATTTGATTTGTCGGGAGATTGCAGTTGTGTAACCATTGCTGTTTCCCCAAATTGGCTAATGACTTTATTTTATTGTAGACGAACCGCGATCGTATTCCCGACCACCTTTTACGGGCAGCTTTACCTGCTAAAAAACTTATTGCATAAATCTTTGATTGATACAAAAACCGCAGATGTAAGGCAGATAACGCAGATAAACGCAGATAATTTTAAGAGATGAGAGCGACTGCTGGCGATGCAAGTCTAAACTTCTCAATATTTTTCCTAAAAATGTGGAACGGGCATCTTGCCCGTTCCCAAACTGCACCCAAAATCCCTACAACTTAACTGTTAAAAAGAAACAATCAAGTAACCGTTTAGGAACTTAGCACCAGTAACAGATTTCCCAGTCAGCGCCGGAGGCAGCAAAATATTGCGCCGCTGATCGCCCGCTTCGATCGTCACTTCCGGCCCCGATTGAATCAATTTAATTTCTTTCTTGTCAAACCCAGG
Organism: Microcoleus sp. A003_D6; assembly: GCF_036702825.1. Taxonomy (NCBI): domain Bacteria; kingdom Bacillati; phylum Cyanobacteriota; class Cyanophyceae; order Oscillatoriales; family Microcoleaceae; genus Microcoleus; species Microcoleus sp. A003_D6. Next base: position 10,100 of record NZ_JAUBWA010000121.1, read on the forward strand.
CAAAAACAAACTAACTTGACGCTGTGCAATGTTTATGTTAATCGGTTTAGGAGCTTTTCCCGCCTCCGAAAAATCTTGCAAAGCATCAATTAGCGGCTGCCAGTTATTGTCACTGTGCGCCGGAACCGAAACTGCTGTCAAAGGCTCAAAATCAGCAGTAATAACTTCTGTAACCGATGCTTGATTGACAATTACACCGCCCACAGTCAACCCAACTTGTTGAGAACTTCCCCAAAGATAGCGGGCCGTGGCGATCGCACTTGCATCCCCAGTAGTAACCAAAAAAGCCGCCGTGCGGTTCGGATCTGCCAGCGCTTCCTTACCCTTATCCAAAAGATTATCGACTTGCTTAGTAGATTGAAAAGCATTGTCCCCCGACATATCCACAGTCAACACGGTACTGACAACCGGTTGAATAAAAGGCGACAAAGCTTTACCCAAATCCGAATCTACCAAAGCTTGGCGGAAGCGGCGGATGTACCAACTCAGAATTTCCGGCATTCCCAGCATCCGCAGCGTATCCATGCCGCCGCTGCCATCATAAACAATTACATCGTATTGTTTGCTGTCGTCGTATTCCCGAAGTTCGTTCAACGCCAGCGCGCTGTCCATTCCCGGTAACACCCCTAATTCTTGACCGTAAATCTGCTTGAAAAACGGGGTACGGACATATTGAGCTTCTAGTTGTTTAACTTCGTCCCACCTGCGTTCTAGCAGCGGCGCGCTTTGCACCTGAACTGCTTTGAGGTTGGGGGCGATTTCCTGGGGGCTGAGAGTCAGGGGAACCCCTAGCAGAATACCCAATGCAGGGCCCGGATCTTGGCCGAGCAGCAGAACTCGCTTGCCTTGAGCCGCGTATTTTTTAGCTGTTGCGATCGCGATCGTACTGCGGCCAGTGCCGCCTTTGCCCAAAAATGTCAAAATCAAAGCCATTTTCTGTTCTCACTGCCAAAGCTTACTCTTTAACATTTAAGCGCAACCTTCAGCCAGAGTGGGGGAGGGGGAGAGTGGAGGAAGAGGAGATTGGGAGAGGGGGAGAGGGGGAGATTGGGGGAGGGGGAGAGTGGGAGAGGGGGAGAGTGGGAGAGTTGGAGAGTGGGAGAGTGGGAGAGTGGGAGAGTAGGAGAGGGGGAGAGTGGGAGAGTGGGAGAGTGGGAGAGTAGGAGAGGGGGAGAGTAGGAGACGAAAGGAAACACAGTTAAATTCAATCCGTGTATCCGTGTCCGAATCCGTGTCGTGCCCCCCTTCCTTCTACATCTGTTAAACGGGTTCTAGCTCATCTTCAAAGAACCAAGTCGCAAAACCGTCAAACTTGACAACCACACCTACTCCGCTACCGTCAACCATTCTGAATCCGTCAACAGTGCCTACGGGATTCTCCTTTATCTTGCCCACTATATTGGCAGGTATCCGATCTCTGAGACGGCGCACCTTAACTCTCTGACCTACTTCTATTGCCACTGAAATTGTTCTCCTGCTCTATATAACCTATATACAACCGTTTATTTTACAGTTTGGCGTCTACTTCGGAACAGCAACACCAGCAGGCGATCGCTCCCTATGATTTTCCCTCGAAATTTCGACCAACTTTCCCTAAAAAACGGTAAGCTGTACTGCATTTAATTTTCACCTTTTGGGCGGGCAAGATGCCCACCCCACAAGATTTTTACTAACATCACTATCCCAATTAAATGTGCGACAGCTTATTCTAGTCGCGGTTTGTCGATCGTCTACCCTGATTCACTTGGGTTTGCTTCATAATGTTCCACAGCGGCAAGCTCCACAGGCAGAGGCTGTTCACCACTTAGATAATTATTTTTTCTTGATTCGCAAAAAGAAGTTTTTTATTAATTGGCACAACTACATGATTTCTCCCCAATTAGTCATCCTTCAGGCAGAAGCCAAAAGACATTCAAAAGCAGTAATTAATTTTATGTTTGCTATATATAAATCTGCCCTGTCTGACGTTGACAAAGGCGAAATTTCATGCTGTAAAGGACTTTGAGTTTGGTTGGCCAAATTTCCCGAAGGTCAGATTTTAGTAAAGTGCCAGGTTGTAACACTTTACTAAAATCTGACAAAAAAAAGAAGTTTTAATGCTAAAATTTTAGGCTGATAAAGTTTATTTTTGCTGCTGTGTTACGGCATAAAAAATGGAACGATTGCCGGATTTAGGGTGTCTAATACAGGAAAGGAAGTCTAGAAACTTCAATATGACAAAATCGAAATTATGAATAAAATTTTTACCTGTGGGCGCTCGACCAAAATTCCCCTCCTAAGTTTGTCCTTGGCTGTGCTGGCGAGTCTGTCGCCCTTTCGTGGGACGATCGCCAGTCCGCTCTCTCCATCCCCCACACAGCCGTCGAACGCTACTAAAATTATCTCAGTCGATCGACCGCCAGCACTGCCCACCGGCTCAAAATCTCCCAAAAATCTGGCAACAGTGGCGGCGAATCCATCCCCATCACAGACGATAAACGCCCAGGGAACAGCGGCCGGGCGATCGCTCGAAATAGAAGAAATTCGCGGTACAGTCAGCTTTAAAGGGCGGCCGGCGGTTGTGGGCGATCGGCTACTCGCCCCCGGAGACGAAATCATCACCGGCCCCAATTCCACAGCCCGTTTAGGCATCGACAACAACATCGGCATCGTAGAAGTTGCCGAAAAAACCGCAGTCAGAATATCCGATTTGTCAAGCAGTGCAGGCGGCCAAAAAGACACAGCGATTTTTGTCAGCAGGGGGCGAGTCAGATTGTCGATCGGCAAAACTGCTGCGACAACTCCCGCAGCCAACACCTCAACAATTATCCCGCCAAACCAAATAGTCGCCCTAAATACCTTCAGCGGACTCGGCAAATCCAGTCAAATTGCCCAACAAACCCGTTCTGCCAAAACCGCCCCAGTCAGGGTTGAAACCCCAGAAGGCGTTGCCGGAGTTCGCGGCACATCCTTTGGCGTCAGCGTCGGCGAAGGCAAAACCGCAGTCGAAACTATTGAAGGTGCAGTCGCAGTATCCGGCAGCACTGACTCGGAAGTAGTTGTCAACGGCGACAACGCCACGACAATTTTCTCTCAAACCTCGCCCGTCGAGCCCTCAGCGAGCCCTCGCCTAGCTAAACTCAAAGTCCGCAGTTTGGGGAGACTCAGCGGCAATATCTATCGCCTCAGCGGTCAAATTAACCCGATCGACATAATTTATGTCAACAACGAAGCGATTAAGATCGATCGAAAGGGCAACTTCAAAATCCAAGGAATTTTACCTCCAAGTCGCCGCCTCAAAATCGTAGTGCGAGGCCCGTCAATCACAGAACGGCATTACAGCCTCGCTGTTCCCTAAACAACCTATTTAAGAGTAAAATGCGCGGGCAGTCTCTGAGGATCTGAGTTAGATTGTAAGTCCTATCTGGGTTGATTATCACGTGTAAGTGCGAAGCATTTCGCGGTGAAACTCCCTCAGCCCAGGTGCATCTAAATCTTACAGTTAAGTTTGATGCAATTATTGTGGGGTATGCCGCCAGTCGAAAAACACTATTTAGATGCCCAACAGATTAGTCAAAATCAATAAATTTTGCGCCAACCCTTCGCCTTTACGGTATTGCAAAACTTCATGACTCGCACTTCTCTCGAAAGTCGGACTCAAATGTCAATTTTTGCGTCAAATTAATTGCATGAAGTTCAAAAAATGGATCGATCATCTCAAACACAATCAACTGATCGGCCTGCGGCAATATATAATCACAAATCCTCCCTGGATGACAGGTGCCATAGCAGGTATAATGTCTGTAGCCATGCTGCAATTCGGAATGTGGAAACCCCTTGAATATTTGGGATACAAAACGCTATTTCAAATTCGAGAATCGGGAGTTTTGCCAAATCCCGGATGGGACTCAAGAATTGTGGTAATTGCGATCGAACCGCAAAGCTTGCAGGAATACGGTAAATTTCCTTGGCCTCGCAATCGCTACGCCCAACTGCTAGAAGCGCTGAAAAAATCTCCCCCCACAGCCGTTGGTTTTGACATTCTTTTCCTCGATCCGAGTCCGAAAGATGATATTTTAGCTGCTGCGATCGCCGCCAACGGCAAAGTTGTACTCCCTAGAACCATTAAAGAAGAACCAGTAGCATCTTTAAAAGCAGCCGCCGCAGGTGTCGGCCACATCAGCCAGGAAGCCGATAGTGACGGTATTACCCGCAAGTCAAAAATCTTTCTCAACGGGATTCCTAATTTCGGTTTAGCAATGACTCACAGGTACAATGCTGCTAATCCCCAAGATCCAGTATTGCTCCCACGCTCAAAAAATAAGCAGGAAAAAAAAGCCTGGGTTAACTGGCCTGGGAAAACAGAAAATTTACCTACCTATGCTTTTGTTGATGTTGTAGAAGGTAGAATTCCCGCAGATGCTCTGACTAATAAGTTAGTTTTAGTCGGCATAGTTGCTACCGGTTTAGACCCGATTTCTTCACCTCTCAATAAGACTACGGCTGGGGTTTATTTATATGCAGCGTTGGTTGACAATTTGCTCAATCAACGCTTGCTGCTGCGGCTGCCGTTACTTCTAGAAATTTTTTTATTGTTGGGGATTGGCCCGCTTACCGCTTTGGTTCTGGGCAACCGAGGTGTTAAAGAGAGAATTGCGATCGCTCTCGGTTTACCTGTAGTTTGGATTGTGGCTGCTGCTTTGTTATTTGGCTTCTATTTTTGGTGGATTCCCATTGCCGCACCCATCGGCACCCTCATTTTATCTAGCACTGCTTTGCAACTGCGGGAACAGCACGAAAAGCAGCAGTTGATGAGGTTATTTGAAAAGCACGTCGCTCCCGAAACAGCTCAGCTTATTTGGAAACGCAAAGCTGAGATATTTGAACAGGGAGAACTCGAACCTCAAGAACTTACAGCAACTGTGCTTTTTATGGATATTCGCAGTTTTACTTCGATTTCAGAAAAAATGCGGCCGCGGGATTTGCTCACCTGGTTGAACAATTATTTGGAAGCGATGACCAACTGTATTATGGATCACGGCGGCGTTGTAGATAAATACATCGGTGATGCAATTATGGCAGTTTTTGGGGTGCCTTTTTGCCATACCGAATATCCCGAAATTCAACAAGATGCTTTGAATGCAGTTGCGGCTTGCATTGCGATGCACGAACGGCTGCACCAACTTAACCAGCAGCTTAGAAGTGAACGCAAACCTTTAATTAAGTTTGGCATCGGTTTGCATACCGGACAGTTAGTTGCTGGCAGCGTGGGCGGTTCCCGGCGTTTGAATTATTCTGTGATCGGCGATGCTGTCAACGTTGCTGCTAGATTGGAGGCGATGAATAAGGAAATTGTTTCTGACAGTCCTTTTAATTTGTTGGTGACGGGGGAAACTTTTGCTTATGTGCGCGATCGCTACGAAGGCAAAAAAGTAGAATCGATTCAATTGCGCGGCAAAAAAGAAGAGACTGTGGTTTATGCTATTTTGGGTGAAAAGCATTAGTCATCGGGCATTGGGCATGGGGCATGGGGCATTGGGCATTGGGCATTGGTCATCGGCGTTAATCTGTGTTAATCCACCTTAATCTGCGGTTGGCCGATCGATAAAAAATTTAGGCACTCTTGTCTACCGATTACCTGACAATTGATTAGCCAAATTACCAATTCCCAATTCCCAATTCCCAATTCCCCCATGCCCAATTCCCAATCTAATCAAATACGCTCAGCCGCAGAGTTTTAGCTATTTGTTCTAACAGAAATAAGCTGCCTACAGAATTTCCCTCTTTATCCAGGGGCGGACTGTAAAAGCCGATCGCACCTTGACCCGGAATTACCGACAGCATTGCCCCGCTAACTCCCGACTTAGCCGGCAGTCCCACCCGCAGCGCAAAGCGGCCCGATGCTTCATACAAACCGCAAGTTGCCATCAGTGCTTTGACAGTACGGCAGTTTTCCCGCATTGCTCGATCGCCGCTATTTACCAAAACCATCCCCAGCTTAGCTAAATCCTCCACAGTTCCAGACAAACAGCAGACGCGATTGTAGGTTTCTAAAGCAATTTTTGCATTTTGAATATAACCCGATTCTACCATTTTTAAGGCGAGATTCCAATTATTTTGATTCGGATTTGCATTCACTGAATCGAGCATTAATTCGTCAACAAATAACTGACTGTTTGCCTGTTGATTCAGCCAAGTTCGCAAATTTTCACAGCGCGCCGCAGCATTTTGACCCGGAATCAAAGACGCTAGGGCGATCGCCCCGCTATTAATCATCGGATTTCTCGGCTTCCCTCGGTCTATTTCGAGTTGAGTTAGGGAATTGAAAGGCAGTTCCGAAGGCTCGCAGCCAACGCAGTCAAATACCGCTTTTTCGCCCAATTCGCACAGCAAATAAAGCAGCACGAACGGCTTGACTGCACTCATCAGCGGGAATGTTCGATCGATGCTGCCCCAGCTCAAAATTTGACCGTCAATTGCCCGAATTTGCACTGCTAACTGTTGGCGATCGGCTCGTGCAAGCAGCGGTATGTACGCGGGGATTTGACCGGATTTACTGCGATTAATTGCCTCTGTTGCCCATGCGGCCAGTTGTTCTGGTTGCAGGCAAGATAGTTTGCTGGTGGAGATTTTCAAATTAGATAGCTTATTTTTTTAATCTAATCTCAAGTGCGTTAGCGAAGCCCTCGAAGAGGATCGCCCGATCGAGATCGCAAACTTTTCCATGCCCCATTTTAAAATAAATCTAATAAAAAAAAATTACTTTGCATAAAAACCTGCTCTTTGCCCAGATAAATAAGTAGCAGCTTCCCGGCAAAGTTGTTTCCCGACAACCACCAGCACTAGCTCAAAAGGGCGATCGATGGTGATTTCCAAGCCCCGACAACGGGACAGCGTGCTTCTCTAATTTAATTCTCAAAGGAGAAATTCGCAATCCTTTCCGGAAACCCCCCGAACCTCTGAGAATTTACTATCCAACCGAATCTACCAAAATCAGGACAATAAAAATGGCAGAAGAAGCGAAAGAAGAAGCACCAAAACCAGCTCCGCTGACTTTTAAGGGTGTGTGCAGCGACGGAGTTCTCAAAGGCAAAGAAATTCAAGGCAAACTAGATATCAAAGTCAACGTCGAATCTGTCACAACCCCTGAAACAAAGCCAAAAAAATCCGAGTGGGAGCCAGTTATCTTTTGGGTTTTGTTTGCATTCATGGCAAACTTGATTGTCGGCGACCCCGCCGGAATGAGAAAATACAACTCCCCACAAAGGTCTGATTCTCATCAGATGTTAAACCAATCTGGGGAGCAGTCGCTGTTGCCTAAGAAAAACACCAACATCTCGCCGATTTAGGCCCTGGGAGCCTGCCAGCCGCGCAAATAGTAATAAAAAGACCCGAAATATTCATCGAATACTCGCGTCGTAGTTACCAAAGCTTCTGCACTGGGGAGAAAATCTCCCGCGTCTAAGCGGAATTTGGATCTTCCTCCTGATGTGGGTTGATAAGTGTAGAAGTCGGTAGCTCTAGGAATCACCTGGATTCCCATATTGGCAAAAGCTAGGCTGGCACGGCGCATCTGAATCGCAGATGTTACCAGGATTACTTTGCGCCCGACGCCGCGGCTGTCGAGTATCTTTCTCACCTCTTGGGCGCTGGTGCGTATGTTGCTGCCGTTATCGTCGAGAACGATACTGCTGCGCGGCACGCCCATGTTGTTTGCCAGCAAAGTCTCGATATCCTTAGCTTCGCCGACAGAACCCTCGAACTCGGGCCTCGGGCCAGCGGTAACGATGACCATAGGTGCCACTTTTTTGCTGTACAAGACGGCAGCATAGGGCAGGCGATTGCCTGTATCTGTCAGTTGAATGGCGACTCGGTTAGCGATGTGAGGCTGAGTGGTTCCCTTGCCCAGCAGGACGATCGCCGCGGCTGTTTCGTCGCAGCAAACTGTGCGGGAGGCCGCCGCAGCGTCCCGTTCTGCTTGCTCGGCGAACCAGTAAGCTACAACTGGCATACTCGAAAGGATCAAAACTAGCAGCGCTGCCAGGATCATTCTCGGCGCCGGGTTGCGGATGCCCCCGTTCGTGATCAGCGCCGATGCAATCACCAGCAGGGTGATAGAAAAACCCAGCGGCTTAAAGAAGAAGGCTATTAGGCCGAAAATCGCTGCTCCGACTGGCGTGTCTGGTGCAAAAAAAGCCAGGAACAAAAGACTGATCAGCAGCAAAACGCGCAGCCGGTCTAATAACGGATTGTCTTTGCCTCCTGATTGATCCCACCACGATTTGATCAGTGAGAACAGGAGGAATAGAAATAGAACGCGAGCTAACAGTTCTGGCATCTTGCAATATTCTGTGTCTTCATAAATTAGTACAGAAGTTTGGAAACGAGCGCGAATTTAGCTGCGGGAGGAAATACGGGCATCGGTGGGTTTTTAACTTTCGCCAATAACGCAGTCCGATCGCACTTATCCTGATGCTCGATTCCGGTCAGCTATCAACTATTGGTTGCAGGCTGCAAGCCTGCTACTTCCAATCACAGATTGCTGAGAGTTAATTGGTAATTGATAACTGGTAATGCTTGATTGGTAATTGGTAATGGATCGAACACAGGCAGGTGGAATTGACAATTCAAGCCTGATTTCTGCTGCCTGCTTTTTTTCCTGTTACCTGTTACCCGTTCACTAATCCCCATTTATCGGCGTTTCAGTTGATTCCGAATTGCCTGCGTTACCGTTTGAATTACTTTAACACGAGCATAATACTTGTTATCGGCCGCAATTAGCGTCCAGGGAGCAGCCGGCGTGCTGGTGCGCTGAATCATTTGATTCACCGCCACTTCATAATAATTCCACTTTTCCCGATTCCGCCAATCTTCCTCGGTGAGTTTGTATTGTTTAAATGAATTGTTTTGCCGCTCTGTAAACCGCTTTAGTTGCTCGTCAGGACTGATGTGCAGCCAGAATTTAACTAAGACACAACCGAAACTGGTAAGTTGCTCCTCAAATTCGTTGATTTCCTGGTAAGCTCGACGCCATTCGGGTTCGGTGGCAAATCCTTCGACTCGCTCGACGAGCACTCGACCATACCAACTGCGATCGCAAATGCTGATTTTACCAGCAGTCGGCAGCCGCTGCCAGAACCGCCAGAGGTAGTGATGCGCTTTTTCTTCGTCTGTGGGTACCCCAAAGGCATTAACGATGTAACTGCGGGGGTCTAATATGTCCGTCAAGCGTTTGATTGCTCCTCCTTTACCGGCAGCGTCCCAACCTTCAAACAGCACTAACACGGGGATTTCCTCTTCGTAAATGCTTTGTTGCAGTTTGCCAAAACGGGTTTGTTCTTCGCGAAGTTGCTGTTTGTATTCGTCGGGCGACAGCGATTGAGTTAAATCTACTTGGGCCAGCAAGTCGGGTTCGGTGGGTTGTAAGTGTTCTTGATGCGGCAATTGTATCGGTGCTGATTGCATCGTTCGTCTGTCTAAGGCTTCTGTAATTGTCGCTGCCATTTGCGTTAAAACTTTGACTCTCGCCCAGCGTTGACAATCGCCTTCTACTAGCGTCCAAGGTGCGGGGCCCGTGCCGGTTTGGGCTACCATTTCTTCGGCAAAAGTTGTGTATTCTTCGTATTTTTTTGCTTGTTTCCAATCTTCTGGCCGCACTCGCCAAGCTTGTAATGCGTCGTCTTCTAGTTTTTTGAGCCGATGCTTGAGTTCTTTTTTGCTCAAGTGAATCCAAAATTTGGCAATTGCGGCGCCGTCATCAACCATCTGCCGCTCGAAAGCGTTGATTTGCCTGATGGCTGTCGGTACTTCTGCGTCGGAGACTCGATCGAACAATCGGTCTTCTAAAATGTGAGTGTACCAACTGTGGTAGAAAAAACCAATTTTGCCGCGGGCGGGGAGTTTCTGCCAAAACCGCCATAGGAAAGGATAGCCCATTTCTGCCTCTGACGGCGGCCAAATCGGGTGGACGGCAAACCCCCGCGGGTCCATGTACCCCACCATTTGTTTGACTAAAGCACCCTTGCCGGCGGCTGCCCAGCCTTCGAGCACGATGATTACGGGCAATTTTTTTTCCCAGCAGGCCAGTTGGAGCGATCGCAACTGTTGCATTAAAATTTCTATCTTGGCATCATAGGTTTCTTTATCCAGGGAAATATCTAAATCGAGGTTGTCGAGCATATTTACCTCATATTAATCTCTAAAAAACAGTTTAACGTTAGTTTAACGTTTGGATAAAATTAAATCCTCAACCCAGGGGAAAACGTTATAAAAATTACAGTGACGGCTGGTTAAAAGCCGATCGCTCCTGCAATCAAATGCCCGTCTCGTTAATACTAGCAAGAATCCCTCGATTTCCAACTTGCCAAAAAAAACAGCTCAGGTTATAGTTGAAATAGGGAACTTTTAAATAAGTTCAACTTCTCCCCTCCCCCGATCGGGCGAGTTAACAGGAGGAGCCACAAATCCCTGAAAAAGGATTTATTGTAAAACAGAGCAAAAGTAAAAATCAACTACCCGGTGGGGGTGACAACTTCTTTACTTAGCTGTAGAAACTTTATTCAAACAATAGTAGTTACTTAAGCACCAAGCTTGGTAACGAAAGAGAGCGCGACTCATCGACATCCAGCCATAAACTCACATACAAAACTAGCCCAAAAAGGCAAACCAATTTTTATGATTGCGCTATAAGATAAAACCTGAAAGCCTGGGTGATATAAACAGGTTTCTGAGTTTTATCGACACCATTCTCAAATACTAAAAACAGTTTAGGTGCGGGCTCGCGTGCTCGCCCCACAAGAGTATTTATTTCTTGTGGAACAGGCCGGAGTGCCTGTTACTGACGTTTGTCCAAAATGTCTGAATTACTGTACTTGTTTGCCAATACCACTTAAGAGGAACAGTCCGAAGTTACGGATTGCAAGTTTTTTATGAATATCTTGACAACACGCTCCTACAAGGGCGAAACTGACTGGTGCGCGATCGCAAATTTAATCGATGCTTGCGAAGCAGTGGATAGACTCGGCGAAGAAGTCTCAGCAACTGAACTCAAGCTAATACTTGATGCACCCAAACTCGACAAAGCCCGCGACGTGCAGTTGTGGGAAGATGGTAATTACAAACTAATCGGTTTGTCACTCCTAGATATGCCCGATTCGCCAGAGGAAATAGACGCTTGTCTCTGGTTTTACGTGCATCCAAATGTACGTAGCGAAGGTTTAGAAAAAGAGATAATTAAGTGGGGAGAAAAGCGACTGCGCGAAGTCGCGAAAGAACGGAATTTGCCTGCAAAATTGCGTACCTACAGCCGGGAGGACAAAACCGATGAGATGCGGCTGTTAGAAAAACAAGGCTTTGAGGTCGATCGCTATTTTTGGACAATGGCCCGATCCCTCGCCGAACCCATTCCAACACCCGAATTTCCCGCAGATTTTGCACTGACACACGTATCCGGAGAACACGACATCCAACCGGCTCTCCTGACTTTATGGTGTATAATGTAACAAACAATACATTTGCTGTCATGGACTTTTATTTGGACTATATAT
>NZ_JAUBWA010000122.1:0-12104 GCF_036702825.1 Microcoleus sp. A003_D6
ACCTAATTATCAACAAGGCATAAGAGCTATGAGGCTTATTCTATCAGCGTTATAGGCGACTTGTCGCCCCGACAGCTTAAAAATGCTAACACTATCTTAGTCAGTGACTACGAACAACTTTTATTATCCTCAGATATACAGCTAGTTCCCATCACTCAATCTGTACTGAGAACAGCAGCTAATTTAAGGGCTAATACCCATCTCAAAACCCCTGATGCTATTCATGCTGCGACAGCCATCAGTGAAGGTTGTACGCTGTTTCTCACCAATGACAATGGATTTCGTAATGTTCCAAATCTATCTGTTGTCATCCTGAGTGATGTTTTGGCATCATAATCATAGGCGATCGCAAAACTTATCCGATCGCAAATTCACTAAATTTTCGCATCATCGGCGCGTCAAACCCAAGTACAATATCTTCTTTGGGAACTCCCAACTCAACCAGTTCGTTAGCAATACCCACCTCAGTCCCATCCTGCTGAATCCAGATTTTATTGTCCATAATATCCAGGTGCAAAACCGGGCCATAAATTCGCCGCTGATTGCGCCAGCCTACATATACTAATTGATAATGATCGCGCTCGACATCAAAGATAGTTTGAGCCTGAATGCGCTCATCCCAAACAAGACTAGCGTGTTGGGAGAGCAGATTTTGAATGTGCTGCCTATAAAGGTCTACATTTGCCATTGTGCGATCGCCTCTTGCTCTATATCGTAAATCATCAAATGAATTTGATTTTGTTGAACTAAAGACTGAATAAACCCCATTGTGAAAAAACTATCGTAAACATTACTGGGTACTGCCAGGTATAAAATGCGGTCAGTTTCTTGTTGTTGTAAAGCTGCTCGATAACTAATGAATTGTCCTAAAGCTGTGTAAAATTGGGATATTTTCGATGGGCCAGTAAAGCTTTTGATTTCAACAGCGATTTTCTGTCCATCTTTTTCGGCGGCAACCACCTTTTCGGCACCCAAGTCGATGTAAAGTTCTAAACTTCCTGCCTGTAACGTGTATGGATCGTGAGTAATCTGCCATCCATCTTTCTGGAGAGCGATTTTAACGACTTCATGAAAGGCATCTTTAGCAGGCATGGTTGTACTGACTCGTTGTGTTTAATATCTTGGGTAGTTGTTGTATTTTAAGTATATGCGCTATTCATCTAGAACATCACTGACCCACGAGTAGTCAGAAACCGGGTTTTTTTCGAGAATACTTCGTTGAGGCCAGCAGAAACGGCAAAAAACCCGGTTTCTAAGATACGTTACTGACTAAACTGTTGCGCGTAGTAGCCAGCATATCGATCGCCCTTTTCGAGCAATTCCTCGTGCGTGCCAGATTCCACAATTCTGCCTTTTTCGATCACTAAAATGCGATCGGCTCTTCGCACAGTAGCCAAGCGGTGAGCGATAATAAACACAGTGCGATCGCGCATCAATCTTTCCAGCGCTTCCTGCACTAAACCTTCAGATTCCGAATCCAGCGCCGATGTAGCTTCATCCAAAATCAAAATTCTGGGAGCGAGCAGAACCGCACGGGCGATCGCAATTCTTTGTTTTTGTCCCCCAGATAAATTTACACCCCTTTCTCCTACCCAAGTTTGATAACCATCGGGAAACTCAGAAATAAATTGATGGGCGTTAGCAATTTCCGCAGCTTTTTGCACATCTTTCAGTTCATAATAAGATTGACCGAAAGCAATATTTTGAGCAATTGTACCCGAAAATAAAATCGTTTCTTGCGGTACAATTCCGATTTGTCGCCGCAGAGTATTTAAGGTGACATCTTGAATATCAATACCGTCAATTAAAATCTGTCCCGCTTGCGGATCGTAAAATCTCGGCAACAAATTTACTAAGGTAGTTTTCCCCGCACCGGATGCGCCTACGAGGGCGATCATTTCTCCGGGAAGCACCAACAAACTCATGTTTTGCAGAATGGGAACCCCCCCTTGCCCCCCCTTATCAAGGGGGGGTTGAGGGGGGTAGGCAAAATTAATGTTGCGGTATTCGACTTTGCCTGTAACATGGGGCAGTTCGATCGCGCCCGGTTTTTCGACTACTGTTGGTACAATAGCTAAGAGTTCAAAAATGCGATCGCTAGAAGCTTCTCCCTGCTTGAAATCGCCGTAATTTGCCGTTGTAATGGCGATCGGATCAATTAACAGCGCCACCCCTGCGATATAACTGATAAATTGAGTACCTGTGAGATTTCCTTGAGAAATTTGCCAACCACCCAGGAAAAACAGCAAAATCACGCTCATCGCTTCCAGAAAGCCAACTACAACGAACTGAAGTGCTTTTATGCGTTCTGATAAATACTTAGCGCGGCGGTTTTGTTCAGCTTCTTCCCCAAAGCGGGCAATTTCGTAGTCTTCAGCCACAAATGCTTTGATTAAACGAATGCCGCTAAATACTTCTGTCAGCAAAGCGGATAAATCAGAAATGCGATTTTGACTTTGCCGCGAGTAACTTAGCAGTTTTTCGCCAAACCAGCCAATTAAAATAGCCATCAGCGGTGCAATAATTAATGCACCCAAAGTTAATTGCCAGTTGAGATAAATCATATATCCCAGAACGGCAATTAGCTGCAAAACACAAGGGATAAATTGATGAAAAAATTTATTTACGACTTCGCCAATGCGGTCAATATCTTCGGTGAGGCGGTAGGATAAATCTCCGGTTTTGGCGGTTTCAAAGTAGCCGATATTGAGTTTTTGCAGGTGTGCATAAACTTTTTTACGGATTTCTAAAGCAATAGTCAAAGCTGCTTTTGCCATCAGCGTATCTTGACCGTACTGGGCCGTACCGCGAATCAGAAATATAACGGCGCTGAGTGCCGCAATTTGCCCGAATCCTTGTAAATCTCCTTTTCCTATAAATTTTGCTGTTTCGCCAACTAGCCACGCGATAATCGGCCAAAATATGGTAAATACTACGGTACAAGCTAATGCTTTACCGATGGTTTGTTTTTGGGGACGGAGGTAGGGTAAGATTTGCCAATATGTCGATCGAGTTTTCAAGATATTTTGCCCTCGCAAATTCTGTTTTTGGGAATCTCTGCAAGAATATTCAAACTTCGATCCCCCCTAACCCCCCTTAATAAGGGGGGGACAAGATTATTATTATTCAAAGTCCCCCTTTTGAAGGGGGATGCAAGGGGGATCTCTGCGTAAGTCATAGAGATATCTGAGCCTGAATATGATATCAGCGATCGGTAAATAATACTAATTCTCAAAACTCATGGAATAGTTGCTGTAGGGTGCGTCGCCATCTACAATCTTCAAAAACAGCGACAATCTCAAAGCGACGCACCTTACTATAACCTCGATCGGGTTTCTGGAAGTGGGTCGCCATCTATCAACAATCATTCTTGCCCGTCAGCATAAGTCGCTAGTACCTGAGCCCCCGCGACAACTTCGCCCCGAAAGGCGGCTGACTGTCCGGGTGCAAGAGTAACTGGTTCAGCGTCGATAAATCCGTTGTCAATTAAATTCCCTGACTCGTCCAAAACTTCATAATTGACTTTGACATTCTTGATTGTTTTGCAGCCTTGATTGACTACTTTACCGCTGAAAAAGTTGCCGTCATAATTTGCCGCAGCAATTGACACTTTCGCAGAAATATTAGAACCAGCAATGCAATTTTGGGAAGTTTCAGAATTTGGTGATTTTTCGCAGAGTTTGCCCAAATCTACTGTTTTGCCGTCGGGGGTTTTCATGTAGCAAAACGGCTCGTCAACTGGTGAGTTTTGAGCAATTGTATTTGTAGCATCTGCCAGCAAAGGGCGAGCCGATATCTGCGACATTAGCAAAGTTGATAAAGCTAGTGTAAAATGTAATATTTTCATATGTTTTATCGGGATTTGCTGAAATTAATTAGACTTGCATTGCATAAATATTTGATCGATCGGTCAACCGCAGATTTCAAGCGGATAAACACCGATGGACGCAGATCCATTCAATATAGTCTGCTTGAGAGTGCAATCTTGTTTAATGAAGGCGCACATTGTATTGTGCTATGATAAGACATCAAACTTTAGAAAGTAAAGTCATGGTCGCGACTCAAGATAACCCAAAACAAAAAACGGTAGCAATGACCGTCACTTGGGAGAAGTTGCCAGACGACTTCCAATTAGAAGAAAAACCAGTGGAGAATACAGGTCAACCGCTAATTGCTGGAGCACTGCGAGAAATCTTAGAACTGAGAGGATTTATCGGGCCACAAATGCTGATAGCCAGCAATTTTGGGATTTGCGCTACTGTCAACGGCGAGTTAGTTATCAAAGCACCAGATTGGGTTTATGTACCTTCCGTACTCCCGGTAGAATCGAGAAGAGACCGCAAAAGCTACACCCCAAACTTGGAAGGAGAAATCCCAAGCATTGTGATGGAGTTTTTGTCGGAAACAGACGGCGAGGAATATTCTATTAGACGTACTTTTCCTCCCGGAAAGTGGTTTTTTTACGAACAAATTCTGCAAGTACCAACTTACATCATTTTTGACCCTGAAAGTGGATTGTTGGAGGTCTATCGCTTGGAAAATGGCAATTACAAACTAGAATTTCCTGATGAAGAAGGTCGCCATTGGATAGCAGATTTTGGTTTGTATTTGGGAACTTGGCGGGGGGAAAAAGAACAGCGTACAGGTTATTGGTTGCGCTGGTGGGATGAAGCAGGAAATCTGCTTTTGTGGGGTGTAGAACAGATAACAGCAGAACGCGAACGGGCCGATCGCGAACGGGAACGGGCCGAACGACTGGCTGAGTATTTGCGCGATCGGGGAATTAACCCGGACGAGATTATTTGATAAGTTGTACGCCATAAGCTGTTGGGCATCTAAATTGTATTTTTGGGCGGGCTAGAAGCCCACCCCACAAGAATTAGATGCACGGGCTAGGAGCAACGGCAAACAAGCATTAGATACGCACCTTACGTTATTATCTAATACTCGGCTTTCTATTGCCAAGATTCTGCGCTCCGGGAACTTTCCGGCTCGGACGGCGACTGTTCAAACTGCTAGCAGTTCGAGCATTCAAAGCATCAGCAGAAGGTATCAAACCCAAATCTTGCAAAATTTCAACAGCCGCCCTTTGTCCAGTTTCGCAACCGCCTTCCATGTAACCTTGATTTTCCAGCGAAGTGTGTTCCCCGGCAAAATATAAATTGCCAACTCGTTCGCCTTCAACCCCGTACATTTGCGTCCACTGTCCGACTAAATAGCAGGCATAAGAACCTTTAGAAAAGCGTTCTCCCGGCCAATAAGCTCGCACCGCTTTGCCCGATCGCAAATTTCTCACTCCGGGAAAAACTCTTTCAAATTCGTTCAAAAATCTTTGTGCTTGGTCTTCTGGAGTTCCGCCGCCGATCGACAAACCCTGCTTTCCTCCTGTAAAATTAGTAACTAAACCGTTACCAGTAGGAGCAAAAGGCGTAGGTTCCCAGGTATTTTGGAATCCTAAATCGCTATAAACAGAAGCAGTCGATTGATAAATTTCCCGCCAAATGCGGCTGCGGTAGCCGGTAATTAACTTAGAATTGGTACCGTAGCCCAATTGCTCGATCGCCCTGCGTTTTGGTTGAGGCAAAGGTACGTTAATTTTAACGTCTCGCAGAGTGCTGAACGGCAAAGTTAACAAAACTCGCTCGTAAGTGCGCTCGAATGCGCTTTGTCCCGATCGCAAATTTACCCGATAGCGGCCATCAGGTAACAAAGTAATCGCTTCCAAAACCGTCCCCGCCTCGATCGAACCAGACAATTGATCCGCTAAACGGTTGACAATTTGACTGTTACCGCCTTCAATTTGATAGCGCTGGTCGCTGTTGCCGAACAATTCCAAACTGTTAGCTTCAGAACCGATTAAAAACAGCAGATTTAACGCCGACTGTTCCTCGGCATCTCTGCCGTATTCCGTTATATAAGCAATGCGGAGCAACTGCCGGAGAATCGTGCTAGTATCAGCTCCATCGAGATATTGAGCGATCGAAAGATTGTCCAATCTTTCCGCAGATTCCGTAAAATCAAGATAGCTAATTTCATCGCCAACCGCCTGCAAATCAGCACTAATTTTACTAGCTAGCGGCGCAAAATCTGCGATTAATTGTTCGAGAGAAAAGCGTCGCCCATCAAAGAAAAAAGTATCCTTCACCAATCCCCGCTGCACTTGGATGACATCGATCGCCCGCAAACCCAATTCCGTCGCCAGCGAAATTAAAGTAGTGTGGCCGGTGTCAATAAATTCTGCCCCCAACTCCGCCGAAATCAGCGTTCCAGCCACCTTGGAACCCGTGCGAATCCTCCCCCCTACGCGGTTAGTTGCCTCGATTATATCGGCGCGCACGCCCGCTTGACGCAAGCGATAAGCGGCCGTCAAACCCGCAATTCCCGCACCCACAACCAAAATGGGCGATCGTCCGCCCTGTTGAGCAAAAGCTCCCCCTCCCTCCCTGGTAAAAGTCGCAGCAGCGACTGCTCCCGCAGCAGCTAAGCCCCCGTGCAGCAAGCGGCGCCGAGATATGGGAGAATTGGGAATGCCATCGCTCAGCATCCCCAGCAGTTCATCAGCCGGAATGCCCGTTTCCCTTGATTTCTGGGCAATACTCGCAGCGCGGCGCAGCATTGCCATCAGTCCAGATTTAGCCATAATTAAGACACCCTCACAAAACAAAACTTTGATGTAAACTGGATTCTCGATCGTGCACTTTCCAGACTAAAGTCCAGAGAGATTTTTTTAATAATGCTAACCCTCAGAACACTGTTCGACAGCAAATTTTATCTCGAAAACAACCCAGATGTCGCCGTAGCAGTTGCCAGAGGCACGGTATCGAGTCCTTTCGATCACTACGGAAAAATTGGCAAATTTGAAAATCGCGACCCGAATGCCCTGTTCGACGCCAGCTATTATTTAGACACCAATACAGATGTAGCGACTTCAGCCAAACTCAACGGCTTTTCAGCAGCAGATCACTTTATTAGATTCGGTCAATTTGAACGACGCAACCCCAATCCTTTCTTCGATGTTGGTTTCTATCTAGCAAGCAACCCAGACGTTCAGACAGCAGTCCAAACAAATCAATTTACCGCATTTGAACACTACTTCAAAGCCGGTCAATTAGAAAACCGCAAAGCCAGCGTTTTCTTCGATCCCAGCTTTTATCTAGAAAAATATCCGCTGGTAGCAGCAGCAGTCAATAGCGGCGCAGTTAAAAGTGCGATCGACCATTACATTCAATTCGGTCAACAAGAAGGATTGTTGACTACTCTCCCCGATCCCGCCGACAATTTGAATGCAGCAAAAAATCTGGGTATTCTCACAGAAATTCAAACTGCGAGCGATTTTGTGGGAGCTGCTGAACCAGCCGACATTTACAGTTTCATCCTCAATACTCCCAGCCTTTTCAGTGTAACTGTAGACGGTTTGAGTGCAGATGTGGATGTAGAATTAATTCAGGATCTCAACGGCAACGGCGCAGTTGGATTAGACGATCTTATTGCTTCGTCTAACAATTTAAGCACGGCTTCAGAAACAATTGTCAGCAATGGGGCTTTGCCTGCGGGGACTTATTTCGTCCGCGTTTCTCAATTTCAAGGCGATACAAATTATGACTTGAGATTACTATCTGCTCCTGCTCCCACGCCACTTGTATGATAGGATGGTTTACAGCAGTCGAAGGCAGCCAAGGTCTGAAGGGGAAGGCAGAAGGCAGAATTAAATAAAATTTTTGAATTCAATAGACCTCTTGCAAAAATAATTACGACAGGCTAGAAGCCCATCCCACAATTTTTTTTTCTTGTGGGACGTTGCTCTGAGCAGCGTCCGAAAATTTGATTAAAAGGACTTTTGCAATCTTGTCTACTGAACCGTATTGGGGCATAACGGCCCGGATGCGGGCGATCGCCCTTAAGAGCGATCGCCCATTTAACCAGCAGACAAAAACCAGGGACTAATTAATTCCGCACAGACCACGATCGCACTTTACCCAAAGTAACCGGCATCACATCTATCACGTCAATTGTATAGCGGTAAACTTTCTTAGCTCGACTGCTATTTTCAGAATCAAAAAACTTCAATTTCACATCCCAACAGTCGCTATTCAGGCGGCAGAACGGGCTTTTTTCCACTTCGATGCTATCGAGTTCCATGCCTCTAGCAACGGCCTCGGCAAAGGTAGAAGCAGCTTGGAAAGCATTTGTCGCAGCGAAATTGAGAGCCCGATCGCGCGCAGTTTTCCCTAAGTTCCGCAAGTCGAAATAAATGCGGTGCAGGAAACTAACCAAAGAACGCCGTACCGCTTCCTCGCTCACATCACCCATTCCATCCCGCAGAGTCTCCAAAGCCGCACTTACGAGGCTATTAACAGACCAGCCATACATTCCCCGCGTCACTCGCGGTTCAATCACCGGCACCGATTGCCCAGAAAACAGTTCAACCGTGCCACCGCTGAGCCTTCCCGGGAGGCTCATCCGCTCGATGTAATCTTCGCTTTCTTGTGCAATCAACTGTGCTGCTAGCAATTGTATGAGGCCTTCGTACACATCCGCCCCAAACGACCCTTTCGGTTCAATGGCGTAAACCGGCGTTAATTCCTGATTCAGCGTCCAAATTAAAGCCTTTGCTTCCGATGGGTTTTGTTCCAGATAGTTCGCCATTTGGCGCGCATCGTAGGGGTTGGCGGGAACCGTCACGCCCTCAATTTCCACAGCCGGCATCAATTGTTTGAACGTATCGCGCCTCGCCTCGGTGCCGAAGTCGTAGCCCAAAGTTCCCAGGGCATAAACCAGCTTTGACGGAAGGCTCGCAGTGACGCCTGTTGTAGGTGTGTTGGGCGTGGTTGGAATTTCTGAGGAAGAGATTTCGCCGCCCCTATGCGAAGCTGCGATTGAACGTAACTCCCCATGATGAGGGAAGGCGGAAGTCACTGCACCCAAGAGCACGGGAGTTAGCGCACTCTCATCTATGATTGCTTCCCTCTCATCGGAATACAGCAATTGGGAGAAAGGTTCTGCACTAGCTGCAAGTTGAATTGGACTGAATGTCGAAGGCGCAACAGCCGCCAGCAGTTCCCCTGTCAGCAAGCGAACCGCACCGGGAATATTCAGTGTCCCCCGCAAGCAGCGTTCCGGTTCTTCCACCTCTTCAGGATCGCAGGGAATGGCGCTGTTTAAAATGGCAGCGCGAACCGCTTCAGCATTCGGCTTTTCGCCCCGCTGCAACTGCAAGCTCATTAACAAAGCAGAAACGCCCGTAATAATCGGAGCCGCGCAACTCGTGCCTTTATGCCGCGCAGGCTCGTCAGTTCCCGGTTGCGCCCCCAAAATATTTTCCCCAAATGTCATGATGCCTTGCTCCTGGTACTTCCCGCCCCAGTTGCTAAATTTAAACGGGATGCCGTCATCCCGCAGTGCGCCCACTGTGAGGACGTTCGGCAACACGGCGGGGACGCACCAGCACTCGCCTTTGTCGTTACCGCCGGGGGCGACAATCAAGATGCCGTTATCTTGACATTGCTTGACGGCGCGGCCAATTAGTTCGTGGGCGAGGCCGCTTTGGGTGGGGTGGCAGGCGGCGCAGTGGATGATATTTGCTCCTTGTTCCATTGCCCAATTGAAGGCGCGGGCGAGGTTGAGGGGGGAGATGAATTCGGTGCCTTCGCCGTTAATGTCGATGGGAATGTTGATAGCGGTGCAGCCAGGAGCCATGCCTGGGGCGGGGGAACCGTGCTGGCCGATAATGGTGCTGGCAATGTGGGTGGCGTGGAAGTCACAGCCGAGGCGGTTGAGGATGGGTTTGGGGATGGTTTCTTTTAGGGCTTCAATTTTTGCTTTTAAGGCTTCTTCTTCGGCGTTCGTTTCTTCTTCACTTTTTTTTAGCTCGGCCTTTTCTTTTTCTAGGGCTTCGATTTTCCACCATTGCTCTAAATAGGCGGGTTCGATCGCCTCTGGTTCTTCTTGCCAGTAGGGACGTAGTTGGCTGAAGTTTGCTCCTTGGAAGCAGGCGCGGGTCATGTCGGCGGAACCGTCGAGAACAGCGATTTTGATGCGCGGGTCGCCTAGAGTATGGGACCAAAGTTCAGGTATTCCAGGTATAGTGATTAAGTCAGGCATTGTGCGATTTTGTTGTTAAATCTTTATTGATTGAGTGTAAAACAAATTAGTTGGTGATATTTTTTTAAGCCATAAAGAGTTAGGTTTTCTCGTTAACAAAGGATTGATTGTAATACAAATTAATATTTTGAATGATTCCTGCCGACAATTCCCGTTCTGCTAAACCTACCCACATACTTTTTAACACAGGTTGTTGCTGGTAAAAGGCATGAACTTTGCGGGTTAGATCGTTGGCAGAAAAGTAATTTAAAAAGTTATTCTTATCTTCAAGGCGGTAATAAACAATCTTATTATCAGGATTAGCTTTGGAAAAACCCACCATCATCACATCACTAGCTTCTAATGGTTGCAAAGCAGGTAAGGACAAAACCTGTAATAATTGCTGCTGCACGTCAGTTCGCTGAAAGTCTTCTTTTTTAATTTCAGGATAAAGTTCAATTTCACTGCGACCATCTAGGAAAAAATCAAAGCCTATAACTAGGACACTGTAAATCAACAGCGCCCGAAATTCTTGGGTATCACAGCCGTGATTTAAGGCTACTGCTGTTTCTAATCTTTCTGGATAATCTTTAATTCTGAAAATAAGTTTTAAGCGAGAATTTGCAACTTCTGGGCGCAAATCAACGCCTGTTTGTAAACCTTCTACTTTACTCCAGTCAAAATTGTGTCCTAGAAATTCTTGTAATAAATCATAATTAATTGTTACGCCGACCCGTCCTGCGACCTGACGAAAGAAGCTTAAAATCTGTTTGAATGAATCTGCAAATTTTCTGTCTTGTCCAAAACTGAGGTTGAAACGAGCAGGATAAAGTCGCTCTCGTTCAATTTTGCAAGAAAACTCAAGACCGCATTCTCCTGTTTTTGCTACCAGTTGCTCAAAGATATCTAGGGGATAGAGAGATTCTATTTCAAAGGCATTTTTATGGGCACCAATCGCCTGTAGTTTTGCCTCACTATTTAATATATTATTGTAGGTAAGCATGGGTTTATAAATTTATTGGTTTCAGTGAAATGCCAAGAAAACGCCGTGATCTTAAAGTTGGATACTCTTACCATATCACCACCCGTTGCAATAACCGCGAGTTTAAATTAGGACGGCGCGAATGTCGGGAGGTGTTTCTCTATGCAATTAAGAAAGCGTTGGATAAATACAAGTTTAAGCTCTACGCTCTTTGTATCATGTCCAACCACGTTCATTATCTGCTCGAACCGGATCAACCGGAAGACTTGCCGAAAATTATGCACTTTCTTAATTGGTACACAGCCATGTGTTTTAACCGGATGTTAAGGCGGACAGGGCATTTTTGGGAAAAGCGGTATTTCTGTGATGGGTTTCCGGCTTCAGATAGGGAAAGAGCCTTAAATACCTTGCGCTACATTCACGGCAATCCCAAAGCTGCAAAAATGCGTTACGGCTTTTTCTACGACTTCAGTAACTACGGCAGCTACGAACGTTTAACTGATGACGGGCTAACTCAATGGCATCCCGCTTTTTTGCGACTGGGGAACAGCTTAGACGAATGTGCCAAAAAATACAAAGGTTTTTGCCAGAAGTACAAACCCAAGCAGAAGAACCCAACCAAGTGCCACTGGGGTAGCAAGCTACTCGGCGGGGTTCACCTTGAGAATAAGGCCTCAACCACTAACTCACCCAAAAAATCCAAATCCCCTTCCGTTCCACCCCACCCCCGTGCCAGGTATCGGAAGACGAAGAACTAACAAGGGTTGTACGTCAATTCATCGCTGCCAATAGAGCGCCAAAGGAGGTAGAAACTGAGTTTTGACATTTTTTGAGGTGAGTGATACTGTGGAAGTGATTACTCCGCGTCGTCGCCAGCAAAAGGAATAGCCACCACGTTCAACCAAGAGGCCGCCAGGCCGACATGGCTACTAGCTGAAGTGGCAGTGGTGTCCCGTTGCACAGGTGCAGTTTGAATGGGGCGCAAAGATTTCTTCTTCATAATACAAGTCTCCTTGAATTTTGGGTAGATTTTCCGACGGCT
>NZ_JAUBWA010000122.1:12204-21554 GCF_036702825.1 Microcoleus sp. A003_D6
AGCTTTTAGTAAGAATTGGCTTGAGGTTTTTGCCAGAAGTACAAACCCAAGCAGAAGAACCCAACCAAGTGCCACTGAGGTAGCAAGCTACTCGGCGGGGTTCACCTTGAGGATAAAGGTTCAACTACTCACCCCAAAAAATCCAACTCCTGTTTCGTACCACCCCCGCCGTGCCTATCGGAAGACGAAGAACTAACAAGGGTTGTACGTCAATTCATCGCTGCCAATAGAGCGCAATCATTCGCAATGAAACTTAGTTTTGACATTTTTTGAGGTGAGTGATACTGTTGAAGTGATTACTCCGCGTCGTCGCCAGCAAAAGGATTTGCATTCTGAGGACTCCCATAGGCCGAGGCCGCCAGGCCGACATGGCTACTAGCTGAAGTGGCAGTGGTGTCCCGTTGCACAGGGGCAGTTTGAATGGGGCGCAAAGATTTCTTCTTCATACAAGTCTCCTTTAATTTTGGGTAGATTTTCCGACGGCTGAGCGTCACCTTTCGCTTGACTTTTCCCTGTTTGGGTCTAGTTTTCGCGTGGCAACTCTCACCGACTTTTCTATTAATTAGAATAACACTTCGTGGCAAGTTGTCAAGCTTTTTTCGAGAACTTTTTTCATTATTTCTTATTGAATTTTTCGCAGTAAATAGCGCCCGGTTTCAAGAGAAACCCAGCCTCAAAAGCCGAAATTATGTTGATAAATTGCCAGGAAATGGAAGAGCGATCGCCCCTTTGTTATCCTTTGTTTATAGTAAGAATTTGGTCAAATTGAAGAGCGATCGATCGGGGCTCGGAAAACTCAGCATTGACAGAGATTGTACGTCAATTCATCGCTGCCAATAAGCGCAATCATTCGCAATGAAACTGAGTTTTGACAACATTTTTTGAGGTGAGTGATACTGTGGAAGTGATTACTCCGCCTCGTCGCCAGCAAAAGGATTTGGATCTAATATACTACAGGTGGTGGTTGTACAAAGAATATTAGATTAGGTTGGTAAGAGGCCGCCAGGCCGTGGCTACTACTAGCTGAAGTGGCAGTGGTGTCCCGTTGCACAGGGGCAGTTTGAATGGGGCGCAAAGATTTCTTCTTCATAATACAAGTCTCCTTGAATTTTGGGTAGATTTTCCGACGGCTGAGGAGCGTCACCTTTGGCTTGACTTTTCCCTGTTTGGGTCTAGTTTTCGCGTGGCAACTCTCACCGACTTTTCTATTAACTAGATTAACACTTTATCGAAAGTTGTCAAGCTTTTTTCAGGAACTTTTTTCAGTATTTTTTATTGAATTTTTCGCAGTAAATAGCGCCAGTTTTTAAGAGCCACCCAGCCTCAAAAGCCGAAATTATGTTGATAAGTTGCCAGGAAATGGAAGAGCGATCGCCCCTATTTAAACTCAGAAACGATGCCTTCCAAAACCAATTTATGACCAAATTCTGCCCCTGCGGAAAGGTACCTTTGGTCTATCAGCTTGCGCCTCAGACAACTTCTTCCACCAGTAACCGTAATCTTCCAATCCCGTCGAATTTAATAAACGCTCTTTCGCGTCTGGCGCATCAATAATTGGCATGATTGACTGACCCCAAACTGCATCTCCGTAAATCTTGCCATTTTGAGGTTTTTTCGCCTTTTCTCGCGCCAAAGTCCCCGACCCTTCCGACAGCGACCAGTAGCCTACTAACCCCGCTTCATTTCCCTTTAAACGGTGAACTAACTTCGATTGAATTTCCTTAGCCGTCCGCACTTTATTCCACAGACGAACCTCAGAAATTTTACCATTAAATAAATAATCTCCGTAACCCGGTTGTTCTGTGTTCCCCGCACCAATACGGAGGGGACGTTTAGTATTTGCTTTAAACTTGACATTCTCTTGCTTGCTCACTTCTTGCCCGTTGACATAGAAATAAGCCGTATCAGATTTTCCATCGTAAACCCCCGTCAAATGTACCCAAACATTAATCTCAACATTCGGCCCACTCAACACAGTCCAACTCGCTCCCACTTCGCCACTTCCCAGCCAAAACTCCCATTTCCCAGCAGGAGTTGCGTAGAACAAATAGCCCTTGCAACCATTCACATCAGACCCATCCCGTGAAGTCAATACTGACCTGTATCCATCGCCTCCAATAAACATCACCCACACCTCAGCGGTGAACGTAGCGGGATTGATTTCCTTGGCATAATCAATATCAATCTTGTCATCAATGCCGTCAAAGTTCAGCACTGTTTGCAAGCGTTCTTGCACAGCATTCGTATCCGTCATAGTAACTATCTCCTGTGTTTCAATTACTTCAGCGAGCACGGGAAGCTCAGACAACTCCCAAGTTGCCCCGTGAATTGTCCCGTGATTAGCGTTTTGAGTCTTGTCGCAAACTGTATTAGCCGTACCTTCATTGAAAGGCCAATAGCCGGCCAGTCCGGGTTCATCCCCCGCCAAACAGCGAGACATATCCGCTTGAATATCTGTTGGCGTGCGGCATTTATTCCAAATTCTGATTTCCGAAAGTTGACCCTTCCAACACTCTGCACCTTGAGGATTTTTTGTGCCAATGAACCAACTAATGCTGCTAGATTTTTGACGGCGTTTGCCATCCAAAGTCTGCACGATTTCACCATTTACATAAAAATGTAGCTTGCTGTTAGCTTCAAATACTAGCGCTAGATGAAACCAAGTGCCTGCTACAAGCTTAGCTGAGGTAGTGTTGTAATTTTTCCTCTTATAAACCGTGAACCGAAGCTGGTTGTTAAATAAACCAAAACCCCAAGCTGGATACTCCGAAAATACCCTTTGCACCCCCTTATTTGTTTTAGTTTTCACCCAAGCTTCTACGGTAAAGTTGTTGCCTAGTTCGCAGGAAATGTGGGGGATGGCAACATAACTGTCTACCCCGTCAAAGGTCAGAACTGGTCGGCTGTTCTTTAGGAGATTAGTCATCACTTTGATTCCTGCTGGCTTCAGAGTTTAGATATGAATTGGAGAAGGAGGCTAAGTTTCCCATTTCATATCTAAACTGTTTAGTTGAAAAATCAGCCGTTATTTTTGGCCGAAAAAATGACAAAAGTGGTTTTTACCGCCTGCTCCCCCAGCAGCCACAACCAGAAGTTTTAAGCTGCTGATAACTGCGGTAAGCAAAAGCTGCTGGGTCATTGTAATTTGCCCCGTGCATCAAATCGATGCGAATGTCAACCAAATCTTCGGAGCGGCCATTCACAACATCGAGAGAACGGTGTGGGTGAATGAGTTCCGGTCTTTTCACAGGTGCTGATAATTTAGGCAGCTTCATAATACCTCCAAATTAGTAAGGAGTAGACCAAGAACGCACTTCGCCCAGTGTCACCGGGATGATGTCGCTCACATCAATGGTAAAGCGGTAAACTTTCTTAGCGCGACGGCTATTTTCTGGATCGAAAAACTTCAATTTCACATCCCAGCAATCACTATCAAGCCGGCAGAACGGGCTTTTTTCGACTGTGATACTGTCGAGTTCCATGCCTGTCGCTACCGCTTCAGCGAAGGTAGAAGCCGCTTGGAAAGCGTTAGTAGCTGCAAAATTCAGCGCCCGGTCTTGTGAAGTGGTTCCCAAGTTCCGCAAATCGTAGTAAATGCGGTTGAGGAAGCTGCCGAGGGTGCGCCGCATCGTTTCTTCAGTTGCTTCTGTTGCGGTAGTCCGTACCGTTTCCAAAGCAGCCGTGACGAGGGTATTTACTTTCCAACTGTACATTCCTCGCGTGTTGTGCGGCTCAATCACCGGCACCACTTGCCCGGAGAAAAGTTTGACAGTTTTGCCGCTCAGCACGCCCGGAATGGTGACTCGTTCTATATAGTTTTCGCTCTCTTCCCCCTCTACCTGACCGGCCAAAAATTCTTGCAAAATCCCGTAGACATCGCGGCCAAAAGCTCCGACTGGCTCAATGGCATAAATGGGTGTCAATTCTAAATTCAGCGTCCAAATTAAAGCTTTTGCTTCCGAGGGGTTTTGTTCCAGATAGTCCGCCATTTGACGACCATCGTAGGGGTTGGCCGGCACAGCGGTATTCTCAATTTCATAGGCCGGCATGAATTGCTTAAACGAGTCGCGCCTTGCTTCGCTGCCGAAGTCGTAGCCCAGGGTTCCCAAAGCGTAGACGAGTTGGGAATCTTCCAGGTCGCTGGGTGCTTGGCTGGCAGCGATGCCGGTCGGTCTGTTGTTGGACATAAAAGAGTTTCCTGCACTAGATGAATTGATTGGGCGGGGCAAAGAAGTTTCTGCAGCTGTAGCTGCTGGTATAGACGGGCTTACTTCTGCCGAAGCCGCTGAAGTAAGTAGCTCTAAATCTGATGTTTCGGGCGCTTGGTTGAGAGATTCCAGCACTTGCTCAGAAACCCCCGAGCCCAGATCGATAGTTCCGTCGCAGCCGCAGCCTGCAGCTTCAACAGCTTCTAATTCCTCGGACATCTTTCCTCCTTGAAGTAAATAATAGGTTGCGCCCAGAATGTTGAGCTTTCCAGCCAAACAGCGACGATCGCTCTCTGCTAGATCTGCATCGCAAGGTAAGGCACTCTTTAAGATGGCATCTCGTACCTTGCCTGGATCGGGCGTTTCTCCGCGCTGAACTTGCAAGCTAAGCAGCAAAGCCACAACTCCAGAGATCATCGGTGTTGCAAAACTGGTACCGCTCAACCTGACTGTGCCTCCTCCTGGCTTTGCCCCCAAGATATTTTCTCCCGGTGCCAGAATTCCTTGATTTTGGTAGGCTTCACCCCAGTTGCTAAAGTCAATCGGCTTGCCCCGATTGTCCATTGCCCCTACGGCCAAGACAGCCGGAAGTGAGGCCGGAACGTGCAAGCATTCGCAGCCATCATTGCCCGCTGCCGCCACAATTAAGACATTGCGGTCTTGGCAGAGTTGCACCGCCCTTGCTAGCCAGCCTTCGGCTTCCCCTATTTCGGTCAGTTGACCGCCACTGACGTTGATGACGTGAGCTCCTGCATTGACGGCTTGCTCGATCGCGCGAGCTAGATCCAGTTGAGCCAGTTTAAGGCGATCGTCAGCAAAAATGGGAATAACTAAGCCCCGACATTGCGGTGCTATTCCGCGCACCTCAGATCTGTGCTGGCCAAAAATCGTGCTAGCAACGTGTGTGCCGTGCATGGACATGGAACCAGAGACTTGTGCTTCCCCTTTTACCAAGGTTGGCAGCCGCGTCAGATTCGCTCCCTCAAAACAGGGGTGAACAAGGTCAACTAACCCATCAAGGACTGCTATGCAAATCTGCGAATCCCCTTGAGTTTTTGTCCACAGCTCTTGGATACCTGGTAGCTCTGTTAAGTCGGGCATGAAGTCTGAAAAATACTTTGACCAAGCTTGTCTAAAGCTTGGCAAATATATTACAGCAGTCTGTACTGATCAAATTCTGTCTCTGATAAATTTAATGTAAATTTTTGTGGATTTTTATAGGGGGTAGAACTCATGAGGGGGTCAGACTGCCTACAACCCGCAGATATTGAGGAAGGATCAAGGTAAGTAGGACTTACGCATTGACAAAATGATTGTATTGTGAATACCTCTGAAGAGAGGCATCGCTATTCCCTCATGAGACAGAATTCGGTTGCCGAACTTCCTTCTTTCCGAAGTTTCAATTATTAGTTGTTGGCCCGTCGGGAGAGGGCACAGATTGAATTGGTGTCGGAGGCAAATTAGAGCGGCTTTTGCTGAGAGTAGCCGACACCAAAGCATAGCCCAAAACAGCAGGAAGCACGATCGCGCTTAGAAACACGATCCCCGCCGCCCAAGTCATCGCATTCGACATCGGGCCGTAATGACTGCGGTAAGGGTCAAACGGCGGTAAATTAGCTCTCGGGGCATCCCGCAGTGCGATCGGACGTTGGAACCGCACCCGCCTGTCGTCGAGCTTTTCGAGCAAAATCCAGCCAGCTTCCGCCTCTTCCCCGCACAGCTTGTGAAAAATCGCAGGATTGCGAAACAAATCCCTGCTAGCCCGCACAATCTTGTACTCCCAAACCGTCAAATCATCAGAATTGCGATCGGATTTTGGATTGCCATTTGCGATCGCATTTTCAGGCGCATTAAAATTATCTTCTTGAGATTCGTACCGAGTCAAAACTTCTTCCTCCTCATCGCATTTTTGCCCCGCAGCTAATTGCTCGCGGCTCACCAAGATACCCATGATTGCAGCCTCCAAGCCGAGACTGCCAACCATCAAACTCCAAATCAGAATTTCAACCATAATAGGAGTTAAAAGTTAAAAATCAAAAACTAAAAAGACTCGCTTTTAACTTTCAATCTTTAATTTTCAAATAGCCTTCCACCACACAATCTGCACCCACCGCGCGCCAAGAAACCCGCTCTAAAGTCAAAGCATCAGTCATTGCGGAAAACCCCAAATCTCCCACAGGAGTTGGAGCTCCTCGGCCCCCGACAATTTTAGGAGCAATAAAAGCCATAATTTTTTGAACTGCACCCTCAGCAATTGCGTTGGCCGCCAAAGTGCCGCCACATTCCCACAGTACAGAAAGAAAAGATCGATCGTACAAATAAGCCATAACATTAGTCGGTGTCAGCGGCGACAATTCCACAACTTCCACCCCTTTTGCAATCAAAAATTCCTGAAATTCCGGGTTAACCCCAGGCTCAGTCAGCACCAAAGTAGCCGCCACAGAGGTTTCCCACAACCAAGCCGACTTCGGCAAATCCAGAGTGCGGCTCATCACCACCCGCAGGGGATTATTCCTATCAGGTTGGTGACTCGTCAGTAGTGGATTGTCCAGACGCACCGTATTTCCCCCAACAATCACAGCATCGCAGCCGACGCGCACCCGGTGAACCTCGCTGCGAGCCTCCTCGCCTGTCACCCAAGCGCTGTGGCCGCTACTGGTAGCAATTTTACCGTCCAAAGTCATTGCATATTTCAAAATTCCAAAAGGCCGGCGGTACAAAATCCGGTGCACAAAAGCCTCGTTGAGTTTTTGGCAAGCTTCCCCTTCCACTCCCGCCACCACTTCAATGCCAGCCTCTCGCAACCGAGCCAGCCCAGCTCCAGCTACCAAAGGATTCGGATCGACCATGCCAGCGACTACTTTTGCCACCTTGGCCTTAATTAAAGCTTCGGAACAGGGAGGAGTCCGCCCGTAGTGGTTGCAGGGTTCCAGGTTCACGTAGACCGTCGCTCCTGCGGCGAGTTCCCCCGCTTCCCGGAGCGCAAAAATTTCGGCGTGAGGTTGACCGGCACCGGGATGAAACCCTTCGCCGACAATCTTGCCGTCTCGGACAATTACAGAACCGACGAGAGGATTGGGTGCGGTTTTGCCTAGAGCACGGCGGGCCAATTCTATGCAGCGGCGCATCATGGCTCGATCGAACTCTTGAACTTCGCTGTTGTCCAGTTGTTTTGTACCTGGCTGCTGTCGGTTAGCTAAGCTGGCGATCGCTTTAGCGTGCGCCGGAAAAGTTTCCATAAGATTTTGGTATTATATCTATCCATGAGTGTACTGACTTTGATGCTAATTTTGGCTGCGAAACGACGATCGATTGCTGCTGGGGCAAACTGTACGTTACCGCTGAGATATTGCACCATTCTCAATTAGGCTTTTATGAACAGGCAAGATGCCTGTTCCACAAAAGATAAATTTTCTTGTGGAACAGGCATCTTGCCTGTTGCTGATGTGCAAGATGTGAGTTACGCCCGATCGAATAGCTTTAACATTAAGAAACAATAGCAGGCGCTTGAAAAAACAATGAGTCAGGACATGGAGCGGGAATTTGCCAGCCGCGACGAATTAATTGCCTACGTGCGCCAACAGTTCCCCAAAGCCGCCGCCCGGGACAGCAGCGTACCCCCAACCCCAGGCGGGCGGAAAGCAGCCGAGACAGCCCTGCAACAAGTCGATCCCGGCAAGTACGCCTCAACCCGCAATTTCCTCAACGGTGCGGTAACGCGCTTGTCGCCCTATTTGCGCTACGGCGTTTTGAGTCTTGCGGAAGTCCGGGATGCCGTGCTGGAGAAGGTGCCACATCCAGAAGATGCCGTAAAACTCGTCAACGAGTTGGGTTGGCGAGATTATTGGCAGCGACTGTACGCCGAATTGGGCAAGGGGATTTGGCAAGACCGGGAACCCTACAAAACTGGTTACACTCCTCAAGATTACAGCGAAACTCTGCCGCAGGATGTCATTGAGGGCACGACTGGTTTGGTTTGCATCGACAGTTTCAGTCGCGAGTTGCGAGAAACTGGTTATCTGCACAATCACCAGCGGATGTGGACTGCGGCTTATCTCGTACACTGGCGGCGCGTGCGCTGGCAAGCCGGAGCTCGCTGGTTTTTGCAACATTTGCTAGATGGAGATCCGGCGAGTAACAATCTCTCTTGGCAGTGGGTAGCGAGCACTTTTAGCCACAAGCCTTATTTTTTTAATCGGGAAAATTTGGAGCGCTACACTAAGGCGGTTTATTGTGGCGATTGTCCTCTGTACGGGCAATGCGATTTTGAGGGAACTTACGAATATTTGGAAGGGAAGTTGTTTCCTCATGGCGAAAAGGTCGATCGCAGCGGCGGTTCTAAAAGTTGGAACCGCCCTAAAAAAGGTAGCAGAAATTAAAAAGTCAGTAGGCAGTTGTCAGTTGTCAGTAGGCAGTTGTCAGTTGTCAGTTGTCATTAGTCATTAGTCATCAACAGTTAACAGTCAACAGTCAACAGTCAACAGTCAACAGTCAACAGTTAACAGTCAACCGTCAACAATTACTAATTTATGAACGATCGAATTATTTGGCTGCACGGCGACTGTTTGAGTCCTGAAGGCCCGGCTTTTCAAGCGCACCCAGAAGCACCGGCAATCTGGGTTTGGGATGATGCGCTCATTGATGAATGGCAGTTGAGTCTCAAACGAATGGTGTTTATTTACGAATGTTTGCTGGATTTGCCGGTAGTTATTCGGCGGGGCGATGTGGCTGCGGAAGTTATCGCTTTTGCGATCGAATGCGGCGCGAATCAAGTGGTGACGGC
Source organism: Microcoleus sp. A003_D6 (assembly GCF_036702825.1). Lineage (NCBI taxonomy): Bacteria > Bacillati > Cyanobacteriota > Cyanophyceae > Oscillatoriales > Microcoleaceae > Microcoleus > Microcoleus sp. A003_D6. The sequence continues at coordinate 21,196 of NZ_JAUBWA010000122.1, forward strand.
GGAAAGTCCCAGTCCTCGGTTTCAGGATATTTGCCGGGAAATTAGGCGATCGCACCCAGTAGAAGTTTTGCCGCCCGAACCCTTTGTCCGCTACGATGGTTACATTGATTTGAAGCGTTTTTCCCGCTACTGGCGCGTCGCTGAAAAATATGTTTTTTAATGGGTAATTGGAAATCCGTAATTGGTAATGGGGAATTAGTCATTGGTAATTGGTAATTGGTAATTGGGCAATTCTCCCCCTCTCCCATTCTCCCATTCTCCCATTCTCCCCCTCTCCCCCTCGGGAGCATAACACTTATGTGATGAGTACAAATACTCACATATACTATGCCCCTCATTAGTCCATAATTAAATATGTT
>NZ_JAUBWA010000123.1:0-21485 GCF_036702825.1 Microcoleus sp. A003_D6
CAAAAAAGCCTTTGCGAAAAAGGAAAAAGAAGCCTGCGGTCTAACTGTACTCAGTTGACCGTCAGGTTCGTTCACTAAAAACTAGCTTTAACCTTCCACTCGCCGCGCAGCAGCCAAAATCGCACTTTCAATCGGCTGCAAGTTTTTTTTATTAAATTTTAGTAAGCAATCGTGATTTCATTAACTAAAATCGGCGCGTGTACTTCCTAAACCTGCAATCTGCTGTATTTAGGCTAATTTGCCATCTTCCATGTAAACGATGCGATCGGCAATATCCAAAATTCGATTGTCGTGGGTGACTAACAGAATAGTACAGCCCTGCTCTTTGGCAAATTTCTGCATTAAATTAACCACTTCGCGACCGGATTTGCTGTCCAGGGCGGCTGTCGGTTCATCGGCTAAAACAATTTGCGGGTTGCTGACTAAAGCGCGGGCGATCGCAACTCTTTGTTTCTGTCCTCCTGACAAGTCATCTGGATAATAGTTAATCCGCTGTCCCAGCCCCACTAATTCTAGCATTTCTGTCGAGCGATCGCGCATTCCGGAACGCGAGAATTTTGCGTGAACTTCCAATCCCATTTGCACATTTTGCACGGCTGTCAAACTGCGGTGCAAGTTGTGGGCTTGGAATATATATCCGATTTGGCGGCGCGCTTTGACTAATTGTTCTGAACTGGCACTGCACATTTCTTGACCCATAAGTTTCAGGCTTCCCGATTGACCCGATCGCAGTCCCCCCATCAATGTTAAAAGTGTGGTTTTTCCCGAGCCGGAAGGCCCGGTCATGATTACGATCTCACCGATATTTATTTCGAGGTTGATGTCAAATAATACCTGTTTTTTCAGTTCGCCTTGACCGAAGTAGTGGTCGAGGTTGTGGATGGATATTACGGGTACTGAAATCTCTACGCTGTTGGTTTCCAGGTTGAGGGTAGTGGATTGCATAATTGATTTTCTGGGGTTTATATTTAATTAAAAATTGCCTGAATTTTTGGGCTATTTAGTGTTTTGATTCCACCTCAAAAATCGCCAATAAAAACTTGGCAATTTCTCGATTTGTTGTGACTCAAAAAATATCTGCTGGGTCTGCTGCTTGCAGTTTGCGTGTGGCAATTGTGCCGGAAATAATGCACATAATCAGGGTCAAAATTAACACGGTAGTTGCTCGCATTAGTGTCATGTACAGCGGCAGATTTGTGGCTTGGCGCGTTAAGGCGTAAAGTCCTACAGATACTCCGACTCCTGGCAGAAAACCGCAAATTGATAAAATTAGTGCTTCTTCAAAAACGATGCCGAGCAAGTAAAGATTGCTGTAGCCCATAGCTTTAAAAGTAGCGTATTCTGCCATGTGGTCGCTGACATCGGTTGAGAGGACTTGGTAAACGATAATTACTCCTACTACGAAACCCATCGCTACGCCTAAACTAAATACGAAGCCGATCGCGGTATTTGTAGCCCAGTAGTTTGTCTCGAATTCGATAAATTCTTCTTTGGTCAATACCTTGACATCCTGCGGCAAGTATGCTTTCAAAACTTGTTGAACTTGCACGGGGTCTGCACCGGGTTGCAGTTGAATTAATCCGGCATTAACGCTCGCAGCGTCTTGTCTGGGAAAGAAGCGCAGGTAATTTTGATCGCTGGTCATTAAAATAGAGTCTGCGGCGAATGATGCTCCGATCGTGAATAAGCCGCTGAGGGTAATTGTACGCCGATCGAGCTCTGTTTTAACAGCTTTTCCCTGCTCAATTTTGGCGATCGACCCTTGATAATCTCCTCTAGAAGCTCGATCGAACAACACCGTATCCGGCAATTTAATCGCGCTCAAATTTTGGTTAACTTCTGGCAGTGCAAAAGCAGGGCGATCGGGATTGAATCCCACTACCATAATTGAGGTTTCGCGCCGAGTTTCTGGATTTTTCCAGTTGCCAATTTTGATATAAAGCGGCTCGGCAGATTTCACGCCCGGTACGTTCATTGCCTGATACAATCTGCGCCTGGGGAAAGAAGACAAATTAGTTAAATTTCTGGCTTGCGGGTGAATCAAAACTAGGTCGGCTTGCAAGGTGTTGTGCAGGAGCGTATTGCTGCTGTAAAGCGCATTTTGAAAGCCCAACTGCATGAACATCAAAACGTCCGCAAAGGCAATTCCCGCTGCGGCTACGAGCATTCGGCCTCTGTCGTGACTCAGTTGCAGCCATCCGAGGGGAGTTCTGTCTCTTAACTGTTGTAAAGGTTTGATTAGTCCGATCATACGATTTTAGATTTTAGATTTTAGATTTTGGATTTTGGATTAAAGAAAGCAAACTGAGGATTTAACAGTTCTCTCTTCTCCTCCTCTGTGTCCTCTGCGCTCTCTGCGGTTTAAAACTTCTTAATTCCCCCCGATCGCCACTTTGACTTGCAAATTAGTCAATCCCGCTACTTTCTGACTCGAAACTGCATCCAAACGCACTTTTACCTCCACAATTCGAGCGTCAATATTCGCAGAAGGCTCGGTATTCACAATATTTTGCCGCTGCACTTGCAAGCCGATGTGTTCTACTTTTCCCTGCAATTCCCCCTTGAAAGAATCGCTGGTGATTTTGGCTGGCTGTCCGATGCGTACTTTGCTCACATCGCTTTCGTAGATTTCCGCAACAGCCAGCATCTCGCGAGTTTGTCCGAGTTCGACAATGCCGTCATCCCCCACTTTTTCCCCTGGATATGCGTGAATTTTCAGGACTTGGGCGTCTCTGGGAGAGCGGATGTAAGCTAGATCCAGATTGGCTTTGGCGCCTTTGGCGGCGGAAGCGGCGGAATTGACTTCGGCGGTGGCTGCTTGCACGTCAACGGGGCGCACTTCGGCGATGCGATCGAGATTTGCTTTGGCTTCGTCTATTTGCTGCTGTCGGGATTGCTGAGTTTGGCTGAGATTGGCTTGGGCTTCGTTAATCTGCTGCTGGCGAGATTGCTGAATTTGGTTCAGTTTGGCTTGGGCTTCGTTAATTTGCTGCTGGCGGGATAGCTGAATTTGATTCAGTTTTGCCTTTCCTTCGTTGAGTTGGTGTTGGGCTGTTTCGGCGGCGAGGCCTTTGCTTTCGCTGGTTGAAGCGGAGATCGCTCCTTGTTGATACAGTTGCGAGTAGCGCCGATCCTCGCTTCTGGCGTTGCGGAGTTCGGCTTCTAGGCGGGCGATTGTGGCTTGTTGGGTTTGAATTTCCCCTTGCTGTTCGGCCCTCAAACGGGCAATGGTGGCTTGTTGCGCTGCAATTTCGGTGCTGCGATCGACGGATAAGCGGGCGACTACCGCCTGTTGCGCTGGAATTTCGTTGCTGCGATCGGCTTCTAAACGGGCAATTGCCGCTTTCTGGGCTTGGATTTCTCCGTTTTTCGCTCCGGCTTTGACTTTGGCTAGATTTGCCTGGGCGACGCGCACTTGTTCTTGAGCTTGGTCGAGGGCGGCCGAGAGTCGATCGCGGCTGTCGAGAATTGCGATCGCTTGACCTGTTTTTACGCTATCTCCTTCTTTCACCAAAAGTCGATCGATCCGGTTTCCTTCTGCGGCTCCCGAGGCGGAGACTTTGATTACTTCTCCTTTGGGTTCGAGTCGCCCCAAGGCTGTCACTGTGGTTAATTGCGATGCTGCGGTGGCTGCTGCCACAGTTGCTGCATTGGGATCGGGAAGGCGCGATCGCCACATCGTATAGCCTGTAGTTCCCCCCACTGCTAGGGTTGCTACTGCTGCTACAACTAGGAGTGGTTTAACTAGGGATGGAGTTGAGGATAAGCCGTCCGCTGTTGCTGGCTGTACCATGACACACCTCATTATTTAGGTAGGTAAAAACTAAACCGTTTAGTTCATATCGAAAATACTAAACCGTTCAGTATAATAATGTCAAGACCCCAACGAAAAATTAAAAAAACAAGCGATGACAAAGACAAAACCGATCGAACCAGACACAGCAGCAGGTGACAAGAGCGAGAAGATCCTGCAAGGAGCGATGCAAGAATTTTTAGCCCACGGCTACGCGGGGACGAGTATGGACAAGGTAGCAAAGGCGGGAGGAGTTTCCAAAGCCACGGTTTACAGCTACTTCCAAGATAAAGAGGGATTGTTCGCGGCCTTGATTCAGTGGCTGGCGCAAGAAAAAGTTAATTTTACAATTCTGGATGAAGAACCGGCCGTAGTGCTCCGATTCGTTGCCACGACTCTACTCGATCAGGCGAGTCAGGAACCTGAATTTCTCACCTTCGTGAGGTTAGTGATTGCCGAATCGGGGCGTTTTCCCCAGCTAGCCCAGACTTTTGTGAGAAACTTAGCTAAACCGGGTATTGAGCGACTGACTCAATATTTTGCATCTCACCCAGAGTTAAAATTATCCGATCCGGAGGCAACGGCGCGGATTTTTATTGGATCGTTGGTACATTTCCAGTTAACGCAGGAGATGATGCATGGTAAAGAGATTGTGCCAATGGAGTGCGATCGATTAATCGATGGCTTGCTGCACTTGATTTTGCCTTCGCAGTCAAATTCTTAGAATTGTTGCGTAAGTCCTATCTTAGATCGACTAGAACCCAGATTTCTTGAAAAAGTCTGGGTTCTAAGTTTCTTGGTTTTTTAGTCAGATGTTTTTCCCAAGCTTTCCCTCAATTCAGCATCCGATAACTCCGGCAGTTGTTCAACAAAAAGTGTCAATTCTGCCACAGGCAATGCCAATAAATTAGTCACCGCCTGTGGCAGAATATCCTCCAAGTTAGTAAGAGACATTTTCAAGACACTTTCAGCTAACAATTTCACCGCTTGTTCCCGCCCAGATTCATCAACTGTCAGCATCGATATTGCCAGCAACAAAACGGTAAACTCCGCCGCCGGTAACTTGGATATTGGAGATTGAAAAGCAGTCATTTTTGGATTTAATTCTCCAAAGCGGACTCGCAGAAAGTTTTCTAATATTAAGCGCTGCTGTTCTTGTCTGCCTCGTTCTAGTCCTCGTTCTAGCCCTTGTTGTAGCCCTTGTTCTAGCCCTTGTTCTAGTCCTGCTTCTAGTCCCTGTTCTAGTCCCTGTTCTAGTCCTTCTTCCCTAGCTTGTTGCTGTGCAGCTTGTATTTGTTGTTGAAAAAGTGGTGTAATGGCCATAATTAACTCCCGCTCTTCTGGCTCTAATTCCTGTGGGATATCGGCTACTAAATGTGACTGTAGACGATACAACAATTCTAGCGCGATAATCCGCAGCGGATCGTCCGTTGCTAAAGCGCTCAATTCGGCGATCGCCCTTTGCTGTACTCCCCCTTTGCCCAAAATCCGGAACCACAGGGTTTCTGGAGTTTCTGGCAACTGGTGAATCGCCACAATTGCAGTTCGCAGAGATTCGCCTAAAAAATAGATTCCCTGCATCCAATTCTCTGTATCTGGTATCGCATTAAAACCATCCACCAGCGCTTTCGATGCTGTGGGCATCAAAATCCACAGTCTCGGTAATTGAGCGTCATCATAGCGAGTATTTTCTCTTCTCGCCTGTCGCTCCAATTCACCTCGCACATCCAATAACTTGCCCAGACAGGTACAAATTTCGCTGACATTTGCCGGATTGCGAAACGGTTCAAAAATTGCAGTTGTGCTTGCCATTTTCCCCAACAATCCCAGGCTGGATGAGTAGGAGGGAATTGCGGTGCTGGGAGTGAAATAAACATCGATTTCTCGGACTTCGGAAGTCACATCGCGACCGATTTTTACGGTACCGAGCGGCGACAGAAATTCTTCCAGGTATTCTTTGGCAAAGCGATCGTGAATAAACCGCGTCATAGAAATTATGGTTAATTTTTATCAGTTAATCCTAGCATACTTGCATACTCTTGCTTTAGGTTAATTTTCAGTTCCAACAGCAAACAGATTTTTTAGGCGTTTCCTCACCCACTTTACAGGGTTTTCATCATCTTCTGCTGCATCTACCAATTCCATTTTTCGCAGTTCCTTTTGTCTCTCGCTCAGTTCTTCTTTATGTTTGACTATTTGTTGAATAATGTGTTCGTATAAATCCGGTCGTTCAGTTAAAACCTTTTGGAAACCTTCTTTATTGATCGCAAACAAAATTGTTTCTTCCAAAGCTCTCACTGAAGCAGTCCTGGGGATTCCCAACATCAAAGAAAGTTCGCCAAAAAACTGACCGGTACCGAGGTTATTCAGGTGTTTGTCAATAGCTTCGACAAAAACTTCGACCGAACCTGAAAGAATCATGTAAAAAGCATCTCCCGGGTCGTTTTCGTGAAATAAAATTTCTTGCGGTTGCAGCCGTTGGCGGTACCCAACTTCAATCAATTGGCGCAATTCTAGATCCGTCAAATTTTCAAAGTATTCCACCTCTCGCAGCAAACAGCTAAGAGGCGATCGCTTTTTCATTTTCTCTGCAATAACTACCATTTTTCGACCGTTTTTTGAGCCACTGTTCGTGTCAATTGCAGTTTCATTTTTGTTGAACAGCGACAACAAAAATTCGGGATTTCGCAAATACAAATCTCTTTCATTGAACGGAAAATCGATTTTCTGCTGGCGGAAATGGTACTCTATAGCAAAATTCAAAGAACTTTTAATTACTTCTCGATCCGTTGGTCGATTCGTCCACACTAAAAGTTCAAATTTAAAGCAATCATCGCCAAACTCCACAAAGAATACTTTCGGATTTGGTTCGTACAATACTCCTGCTTCCGCGTAAGCAATATTTAAAAGAGTTTCTGTTACTAACAGCGGGTCGCTACTATCAGCTACATCTATGGAAAGCCGCAAACACAGCAGCGGATTTTCGTAACTCCAGTTAACAATTTTGCTGCTAATCATGTTACTATTGGGAACTATGACGCTGGAGTCGTCGTTGGTGGTGATTATGGTCGAGCGAATCGAGATTTTTTTGACTATTCCCATCAATCCTTCTAATTCCACGAAGTCTCCCACTTTGACAGGTCGGTCTAAAAGCAGCGTCAGTCCGCTGACAAAGTTGGTTGTTAAATCCTGTATCCCGAAGCCAATTCCCACTCCCAATCCCCCCGCAACTACTGCAAAAGAAGCGAGGTTAAAGCCGATTCCTTGGATGGCAATTATCACTCCGAAAGCGACGATTAAATAGCGCAGAATAACTGCAATAGCTTCCCGGTTTCCCTCGTCAATTCCTAGTTTGACAAGCAAGCTTTCTTTAAGAAAGTTAGTAAAAGCTCGCGATACGATAAGGACAGCCATGAACGAGACAATCAGTTCCAGAAGTGACCGCAGCGATACAGGATTTTCCCCTAGTTGAAATAAGGTTGCTGTAAATATTTCGGAGATTTCTGTCAATAATTCTTCGGGTATTGTATTCATTTTTTATTTACAAACTAAATTATAATCAGGTTTTAACCACTTTGTAGTAAAAACTTGGCAAGACTTCTAATTCCTCTGACTGGGTATTTTTTTAATCCTAAGCATTCCTGACTCTCACGATCAAAAAACTTCTACCCTATTACGTTGGGAGTAAGTTGTTACTATCCATTGGGCCGTGGCTTTATGGGCGACAGCATTAGTCACTAAATAATCAACTTCGGTTTCAGCAGAAAAAGTCCGAGTATTCATAACGATAGCTATTGATAACCAAAGAGATATTGCAGCGGGAAACTAAGCCGCTTGACCAGCTTGTTGCCGAATTGGAATTTCAATGACGAATTCTATTCCCTTTCCTGATACAGGCTGGCAGTATATTCTGCCCTCATGCTTTTCCACGATAATTTGGTAACTGATAGATAACCCCAATCCCGTTCCTTTACCGATAGGTTTGGTGGTAAAAAAAGGGTCAAATAGTTTCGGCTGTATGGTTTCGCAAACTCCCCTACCGTTGTCACTAATATGAATAGCAATCCAATTCTCGTCAATTACTTTTGTAGAAATCCAAATGCGGTTCGGGTGTTTTTTGATTTCTGCAAACGAACGCTGCTGACTAGATTCATCCAAAGCATCGATGGCATTGGAAAGAATATTCATGAACACTTGATTGAGTTGTCCGGCATGGCATTCTACTGGTGGAAGTTGACCGTACTCTTTTACTACTTCAATCTCAGGATGCTCTGGTTTTGCTTTTAAACGATGATGCAGAATGGTGAGCGTACTATCAATTCCGTCGTGGATATTTACTGGTTTCAATTCTGCCTCATCCAGGCGAGAAAAAATTCGCATAGACTTGACAATTTCCTCAATTCGCTGCGTTCCTAAGTTGATTGAGTTAAGAACTTTTATAAAATCTTCCTCCAAAAATTTCAATTCTATTTCATCCATTGCTGCTTGAATCCGAGGGGTGGGATTTACATAATCTTCTTGATAGAGGTGTATAATTTTTAGTAAGTTATGAGCGTACTCTTGGGCATAACCCAGATTGCCAGAAATGAAATTTACAGGGTTGTTTATTTCATGAGCAATCCCAGCAGCCATTTGCCCTAAGCTGGACATTTTCTCGCTTTGGATTAACTTAAGTTGCATTTGTTGTAAATCTTCATAGGCTTGGCTTACTTCTAAAACTTTCTGCTCCAATAAGGTATTTTTTTCCTCTAATTGGTCAGCAAGAACATGAAGCTTTAAATGCAGCTTGACGCGAGCTAATACTTCTTCCTGTTGGAAGGGTTTGGTAATATAATCTACAGCCCCAACCTGAAATCCCTCAACTTTATTAGCCGTATCTGAGAGAGCAGTCATAAATATAATGGGAATCTGTTTAGTTTCTGGATTAGCCTGTAATCGGCGACAGGTTTCAAATCCATCCATCTCTGGCATCATGACATCTAGCAAGATTAGATCCGGTAGAGCATATTTAACTCGTTCTAGTGCCATTTTTCCAGATTTTGCAACCCGAACTTCAAATCCTGCCTGACTCAAGGCATCAGATAAGACACCCAAGTTGGCTGAATTGTCATCAACAATAAGAATTGAACTCGTTGGTTGAATTGCTGAAGTCATAAACCTTATTTGTAGGATTGAATAAACATTACAAGCTCTTCGTCTTGAAATTCCTTTGCCATTTGATGCAATCTTTTAGCAAAGGGAATGTATTTGGGATCTATTGCTTCAAGTAATGCCGCCTGTTTAACTATTTCTAGGAAATTCCCTTTCATAGCCAGCTCGTATAGTATTTCCATTTCCGTAGCAGGGGGGGAAATTAGATCGGTGGTGTCTGAGCCGATCGCCCCTGGAGCTTCATTGGCTTCGTAAAGCCATTCCAAATCAAGATACTGTTGCAATTTTTGCAAGAGTTCCGTTGCTTGAACAGGTTTGGGAATAAAGGTGTTGCCTCCTGCCTCTAAACTTCTGTATTGATCTGTTTCAAATACGCTAGCAGAAGAAACAATAATGATGGTGTCTTTGAAATTTTCCGATTCTCGAACCCGCTTAATTAGCTCGAAGCCATCTATTTCGGGCATTACTAAGTCGGTAACGATTAAATCTGGCTGCACCTCTAGAATTTTTTCCCATCCTTCCTGCCCGTCGTTGGCTTCAGATACGTCAAAGCCGATCGGACTGAGCAAATTGCTAATTACCGAACGGTTAGCCCATTTGTCATCAACAACCACAATCTTAGGTTGGCGGCCTTTGATGCCGATAATCTGCCCGCGATGGTCGATTTGAGATGTTTTCACCCATTCATCGGCTGGAGACAGATCGACATCGAACCAGAAAATACTGCCAACATTCATCTCACTTTGAACCTGAATGGTACTGCCCATTAGTTCTACAATGCTTTTGCTAATTGCCAGTCCCAGCCCGGTGCCCTCCGTCTGCCGCCTGCGATCTCCTACCTGCTCGAAGGGCTGAAAGATAGTTTGGAGTTGATCTTGTGCAATGCCGGTACCTGTATCGCGTACTTCAAAGCGAATTTTTTCTTCTGTGGCAAAACTGACTGTAAAAGTGACACTACCCTCATCAGTAAATTTAATAGCGTTGCTTAAAAGATTAATTAACACTTGTCGCAAGCGTTTTTCATCCGCACGAATACCGATCGGGAGTTCGGGGATTGATGGAAAATGAAAGTCAATTCCCTTTAGTTCAGCTCGGATACGACACATTTCTGCGACACCTTGCAGGAACGCCGGGAAATGAAAATCGGTGGGCTGGAGTTCCACTTTCTGTGCTTCTATCTTCGACAAGTCGAGAATATCATTGATTAAGGTGAGTAAATGGGAACCGCACTGATAAATGACATCAATGCGCGATCGCTCTTCTTCATTCAATAATTTGGAACGCTGAAGAATCTGCGCGTAGCCCATGATGCCATTTAGGGGAGTCCGCAACTCGTGGCTCATGTTGGCAAGGAATTCACTTTTAGCCCGACTAGCTGCTTCTGCTACTTCCTTGGCTTTTGTCTGTAAGAGTTCTGTTTGTTTGCGATCGTGGATATCAATGGAAGTGCCAACCCACTCCCGGATGCTGTCATCTTCATTGAGAATTGGTACCCCTCTAGCTTGAAAATAACGATAGTTTCCATCCGCTCCGCGCAGTCGATATTCTACATCACACAGGCTTTTCGTTTGCACTGCTTCCATCCAGACCTGAGCCGTTCGTTCGCGATCGTCCGGATGAATTGCTTCTAACCAGCCCGAACCAAGCACCTCAGCTTCGGTTTGTCCGGTATAAGCTCTCCAAGTCGGTAAATCTGGGCATCGCCCTTCAGCATCCGCTATCCAGACAATTTGGGAGATGGCAGTGATTAGCGATCGATAGCGTTCTTCGCTTTGTTTTATAGCATCTTCCGCTTGTTTGCGATCGTGGATATCGCTACAAACGCCAACCCACTCCCGGACGCTGCCATCTTCATTCAGAATTGGTACCCCTCTAGCTTGAAAATAGCGATAGTTTCCATCTGCTGCGCGGATTCGATACTGTATGTCATACAGGCTTCTCGTTTGCGCTGCTTCCATCCAGGCCTGAGCCGTTCGTTCGCGATCGCCCGGGTGAATTGCTTCTAGCCAGCCCGAACCAACCACCTCAGCTTCGGTTTGTCCGGTGTAAGCTCTCCAACTCGGTAGATCCGGGCATCGCCCTTCAGCATCCGATATCCAGACAATTTGGGACGTAGCAAGGATTAGCGATCGATAGCGTTCTTCGCTTTGTTTTATAGCATTTTCCGCTTGTTTGCGATCGGTAATGTCGGTATTAATTTCGAGTTGGGCACAAGGCTTTCCTTCTGCGTCGCGTTGTAATGTCCAGCGACTGGCGACAATAATATGCCGATTGTCACGGGTAGTGTGGTGCAGTTCTCCTTCCCAACTTCCGCGCTCGAAAAACTCTGGCAATAAGGTTTCTAATGGTTTAGGGAAGATGGTTTCTAAGAATGTGTGAATGTGCTCCCCGGCTACTTCCGCTTTTGTCCCACCATAGAGCTTTTCGGCACCTTGGTTCCAGTAGATGATGCGATCGTCCATATCTCTAATAATGATACTATCGCTCGCTAAGTCCAGTATTTCTAGGGTTTGACGGAGTGTTCGATCGACTTTTTTGCGATCGCTAATATCTCGTGTTGTGGCGATGATGCCGAGGATATTGCCCTGAGCATCCCGCCAAGCAGCCTTTGTAGTGAAAAAGGTCTTAGTGGTTTCATCCTGAGAAGAGACATCTTCCTCGTAACTCTCAGTGATTCCTGCTGCTAGGACTTGGCGATCTTTTGCCATCATTTCACGGGCAGTGTCAGGCGACAGTAATTCCAAATCATCTTTGCCGATGATTTCCTCAATTGACCTGCCCAAAAAGTTGGCGCCATTGGAGTTGATGGCAACATACCGCCCTTCCCCATCTTTAACAACAATTATATCTGGCGTACTTTCCAAAATAGAGTTTAGTAGTGTGTTGCGATCGCGCAGCGCAGTCTGCTGTTCGCACAGCTCTTCTTCAGCTTGTTTGCGATCGGTAATATCTGTATTAGCCCCAACCCATTCCCGAATTGAACCATCCGCGTTCAGAATCGGTACACCACGACAACTCATGTAGCGATATTCCCCATCATAGCGGCGCATACGGAATTCAACTTCATATAGCGATCGATTAGCAAACGCAGTTGACCAAGCAGTGACCATAGACGAGCGATCGTCTGGGTGGATAGCGTTGATCCCACCCCATCCCTTGTATTCATCAAATGTCTGTCCTGTAAATGCACTCCAAGTAGGTTGCTCGATCGCCATTTCGCCGTCCGCATTGCAGATCCAAATAATTTGAGCAGTGGCTTCCATCAAAGAACGAAGTCTTTCTTCACTTTGTTTGAGGACATCTTCTGCGTTTTTGCGATCGCGAATATCCCGCGTAATACTGGCAATTCCTATAGATTCATTAGTCTCTGGATGCTTGACCAAAAATAGGGTGTAGTCTACCGCGATCGGTTGACCTGTCACGAAATGTCTGAAGCGGTAATCACTCCGGTAAACCCCGTCTTTCATCAGCGCAGGCAGCATATGCTGATTTACGAAGTCCAAATCTTCTGCCATGAAGAAGTTGGTAATGTGTTTGGTTCTGGCTTCGTCCAAACTACTCAGTCCAACCAAATCCATACCAGCCTGATTCACTAGCATCGGACGACCATCCATTGAGATAACGCCAATAAAGTCACGGCTGTTCTCGATCGTAGTAACAAGCAATTGCCGTTCTTCCTCTGCTGTTTTGCGATCGCTAATGTCCCGTGCAATAGTGGAAATAAACTCGACTTCGCCTGTTTCCGTTTTGTGGACGATTAAAACTTGGGAAACTGGAATTTCTTGCCCATCGGGTGACAAAAACAGGGTTTCACCAGCCCAGCTACCCTCTTTTAAGGCGGTTGGAAAAACTTCATTGTGGAATTTTGTCGTTTCCGAGGGAGCTAACACAGAATCTATACTAAACGGAGATCGTGCCTCCTCTGGGGACATCCCCAGCATTTTCTGTCCGGCTTTGTTGAGGTAGACGCTATGCCCCGTAACATCCACAACTCCTACTAAGTCGGAAGTTGCTTCCAAAATTGCCGTCAGTCGTGCCTGCTCTTTCTCTGCCCGCTTGCGATCGCTAATTTCAATTACAATCCCACCAAGACCAAAAACCCGGCCATTTTCATCCAACAAAGGATAGTAAGATGCTTGCCAGTAGCGCAGGATTCCCGGTTCTTTCGGCGTTTCACCCACTATTTCATAGTCGAGAATTGGCTTGCCCGTATCCAGAATGCCTTGCAGCATCGGTTCCACAGTTGGAGCAAATTCTGGCAGCACTTCGCGCACTGACCTACCAATATGGTCTGCCACACAAATGCCATTACTCTCTGCTAAAACTTCGTTAACTTGGACGTACCGGAGTTGGCTGTCTAAAATCAGCATTCCGGCGTTGGCACCTGCAAAAAAAGCGTCGAAGTAAGCCTGTCGCAATACCTGTGCTGTTGTGCTCTCTTGCTGTTCGCTTGCCTGGGTTTTCTCTGGTGGGAATTTGGTCATGTTGGATGGTGGATTTCAGCTTTAATTCTACAACTTCTTTCCATTTGGGCGATCGCAAGGTTTTCGTTGCCTGCAATTTCGGTACTGAAGAAAACGTTCAGTAGCGCTGCCATTAGGCTTTCAACCCGCGATATATGTATCCGTTGAAACAATGTTTCCCTTAATTCTTCGGATGTACCGCCAAGCACTTATATTAGACCTCTTGCAAAAGTCCTTTTAATCAAATTTTGGAACGGGCTCTCCGGCCCGTTCCACAAGGAAAAATGTTTTTTGTGGGATGGGCCGGAGAGCCCGTCCTAGTTATTTTTGCAAGAGGTCTATTGCTCATCAATCCTATCGGTAGAATGCCAACTATTATGGGAACGTTCTCAATTTTAGCTATATCCTTGAATTTTTCAGTTAGATATTCTCCGATACAAACAGGACTGAGGCAACTGGCGAACGTGGTAGCAATATCTCGGCTACCAGTTAATACCAATTTAATGTGAAGTTTCACATATCTCGATCCCCCTCGCATCCCCCTTAAGAAGGGTAGTAGGGGTTGACTTTGAACGGAATCTTGTCCCCCCCTTAAGCAGGGGGAGTAGGGGGCAAGCTAAGGGGGGATCGGATTCTACGGGGCCTCATAAAAAATTGGTATAAGCTCATTATAATACTTGGATATTTGAGTTGTCCAATTAAATAGTTATTGAATAATCCCTGCTTAAGTTATAACGGAACTTCAACAAACAATCATCAGTTAACGGGTGGATTGCGTCGTCGATCGGGGCATCACAATTTTTAACTTTATTTGCGAAAGGATTGTCATTCGATTTTAGATTTTAGATTTTAGATTTTAGATTTTGGAGGCGACCCCACGGATAAATTCAGGGGCTTGAGGATTTTAGATTTTAGATTTTGGATTGATTCCACGGATAAATCACGTGGCGGGTACCATCAAGAAACTCGCTTGTCAGTTTTGAGAACAGCTATATCTTATAGATTAGACCTCTTGCAAAAATCCTTGTAATCAAATTCTGGAACGGGCAAGATGCCCATTCCACAAGAAAAAAAAATTTGTGGGATGGGCATCTTGCCGGTCCTAGTTATTTTTGCAAGAGGTCTATTTGTTGGCGGCAACAAGAAAACCTGGACGTATTTGCTGTATATAAAGCGAATTTTGGCTTACCATTTGTTTGAGTCCAGTTAGTCGTTGAACAAGAAAAAAATGAGGTTTTTACTGCGAAGTATGGACGCGATTGAAGTTTTTACTGCGAGCTTTTGTTAATTTCTCGCCTGTAGCGCGGACGACAGGGAGTACCCGTACAAACAAAGCCGGCAGGCATATTTTTAAAGACGCTGCTGCGAGCTCCTATTAAAGCGTTGGCACCGATTTCGACACTAGGGCCAATGAAGCAGTCGGCGGCAATCCAAACGCCGTTATTAATGATAACAGATCCTGTTATTAAGCGAAAGGCTGGGTCTTGGGGGTCGTGAGTGCCGGTGCAGAGGTAATTTTTTTGAGAAATAACGCAGTGTTTGCCGATCGCAATTCGATCCAGACTGTACAATACAACATCATCTCCGACCCAACTGTAGTCTCCGATTTCTATTTTCCAAGGATATGTAAAACGAGCCGTAGGGCGGATAATCACACTACAACCTATTTTCGCTCCAAATAACCGCAGGAGCCCGCTTCTGATGCCGTTAAAAGGGTGTGGAGTGAGGGGAAATGCGATCGCCTGCACGAACCACCAAAGCAAAATTAGCCAACCAGGCTTTCCCCGATCGACATTCGATCGATCGTACCTCCGCAAATCAATCAAAGATTCCCCTGTTAAAATATTTGCCTGATTGTCGCTAATTGGACGAGCGTTTATTTCAGGATTTGGAGAATTTGCGATCGAATTTTCCGGTTCTTGGTGCGGAGTTGGTATATTATAAGTCATTGATAGTTAATTTAATGTTTAATTGAAAATCGAGTTTAAGTTGAAGGACTGCTCAATGATATTTCCAGTTAGGGACAATTTTCAGGCTGAAAACACCAAGGATCTCGCACAATGCGAAAATCCCCATCCTAGAATTTCCAAAGTGCGGCTTTTACAAACAGCATTGGTACTGCTTAGCAGCTTTTTTGTCGCAGAGTTAATTGCCGCACTTAATTCTCATAGTTTGTCCCTATTAGCAGATGCGGGTCACGTTTTTTCGGATGTAGCAGCTTTAGCAATAACTTTGACAGCCACTTGGTACTCCTCAGTCAAAGGCAAAAGTAAATCCGTAGATTGTACGATCGCACAATCGCCATTCCCTGCACGCCCAGAAATCATTGCTGCTTTAGTTAATAGTATCAGTTTAGTTGCGATCGCCCTTTGGATTGCCGCAGAGTCGATCGACCGCTTGCAGTCCCCAACCCCCGAAGTAGAAGGACTCCCGATGTTAATTACCGCCATAGTCGGTTTAAGCATCAACTCAATCAATGCTTGTTGCTTGCATTCCTGCTGTCACGGCGACTTAAATCTCAAAAGCGCGTTTCTGCACGCAGTCGCCGATATTTTTTCGTCGGTTGGAGTAATTTTAGCTGCGATCGCCGTGGCGTGGCTGCACTGGAATTGGGCGGACGGCTTAATTAGCTTGCTAGTGTCGGCCTCAATAATTTTATTAACCCTACCGCTGCTAATTGAAAGCATCCAGTTGCTGCTAGGCAAAGTATCAACAATATCCGCAACTCAACCACCTTGCGACTGCCAAAAACTCAGCGCTGAAAAATTGCTTTTTCCATCCCTCGAAGAACTGATAAAATGATAATCGTGATGCAACTATTCACGCTCAATCTCTTTGGGATGACTCAACTCACTCTCAAGCGGCTCAATTGAATAACCGAGCTAGGTTAATTGTTCAAGAGCGATAAGCTGTGTTGCATCTAGATTGCCTATGGTATTAGAGAGGGAGAGGGGGAGAAGGGGAGAGGGGGAGAGGATTTGACGATTTTCGATCGGGACTCGAAATATACAATTTAAATGCACAACAGCTTATCAACAGCTTCCTTGGTGAACTCATGCTAAGAAGCTGTAAATCAAGAAACTACTCTCAAGCGTAGCTTGCGACAGAAAAGAAAACGGGCTGCAATGAAGGATGAATACATGATGCTTTTTCTCAAATCCTTTTGTCAAGACTGATTGAGATGCTCTTACCCTGGATCGGTATAGTGTGGGGATTCCCGTCTGGTTAGCTAAAACAAACCATCTCAAAAACCCGCCCCCACCAACAATAGTTAGTTAGTTATCATTTGTTAATTGTCACTTGTTAATTATTCTGTCCTTGTCTCGCTGTAGAGCCATTCTATTTTCAAAGCCGTCTCAACTCTTTGATACTCGGCTTCAACCTGTTCTAAAACCTCGCAGGCTTGGGGAGACAAAGGCTTGTTGGCATTGATCCCAATGCGCGCCATAACTTCGAGTTCCTCGCAAAGCTCAAACAAGCGAAAAGCACCGAGAGTACCGCTAATCGATTTCAAAGAATGAGCCGCCTGCCGCAAAGCCAGGGGATCGGCGCTGTTGACGGCCGCAGAGATGCCGTTAAGCAATTTGGGAGCACTGTCAAGGTATATCTCGATTACTTCCTCCAAAGCTTCCACGTCTCGCAGTCCCTCAATAATCTTGCTGTTGAGGCAATCGCGGCATTCTGACAGCGTGCTGTCTAAACTAGATTCACCGTACCTGATGTTTGAATTGGGAATTGTCAGTTGTTGATTTCCCGCAACAGCCCCATTCGATCGCACATCTAATTCACTCGTTCCTCCTATCTGTTCGGCCTGCGAGTTCACAGAAAAAATCGGCCCAGGGCGATCGAACTCCCCATTCGATCGAGATTTACACGCGCTCAAAGCTCGAACCAACTCTTCAATTTCGATCGGCTTGCTCAAATAGTCGTCCATCCCAGCAGCCATGCACTCTTCGCGATCGCCCTGCATCGCATTTGCTGTCATCGCCACAATCCAAGGCCTAGTTGATTTTAGATTTTGGATTTTGGATTTTGGATTGTTAGATTCCTCGTCAGTCAATGTGGGATTTTCGATTTTTGATTTTCGATTTTGAGATTGCTCATTAGTTGTTGAAACTTCTGATTCTCCCGTTGGATTTTCTAAGGTGAAATCTCCTGAAAATTGCTCGCGGATGCGGCGGGTAGCTTCCAAACCGTCCATTTCCGGCATTTGCACGTCCATCAGCACCACATCGTAAGGCTGGCGGCGCAAAGCTTCGAGCACTTCGATACCGTTTCCCGCCACATCAGCGCGATACCCCATCCGCTGTAAAATTTGCAAAGCCACCTTCTGATTCACCAAATGATCGTCAGCCAACAGAATCCGCAGGGGTAAGTTCAAAGCCAGCACAGGTATGCTTTGCAAAAAAGGCCCGCTGCTGCGCTGCACTCTAATTTCAGTTGGCTGTTCCCCAAAAATATTGATTAATACATTGTAAAGCTGAGATTGTTTAATAGGCGTGTTTAAAAAAGCAGCAAAATCCACCTCAATTGCAGCGGTGTTAATGTCTTGCCTGCCGATCGAAGTTAGCATGACTAACGGCAACTTTTCGCAATCAGGATACTGGCGAATTTGCGCAGCTAAAGCCAACCCGTCCATTTCTGGCATTTGCATATCCAAAACTGCCAAGTCAAATACCTCTTTAGCAGCGAGCCAATCTAAAGCCAAACGAGCCGAAGATGAAGCCCTAGCCACCATTCCCCAAGACTGAGCTTGGAGAGTCAAAATTTGGCGGTTGGTAGCATTGTCATCGACAATTAAGACTCGCTTGCCAGCTAATTCAGGTTGAGAATTGCTCAAGTTAACGGGCAAGGAACTGTTGGAACCAGAAACGATCGTGCTGAAATAAAAAGTAGAGCCAACGGATGTGAGATTTTGGCCGATCGGCTTGTTGCTGAGTAAAGATTTCCCAGAGCAATATTTTTCGGCAATTTCGCAAGATTCTCCCCATTCCACATCAAAAAGTGTAGCTATAAAATCTGCGGGAGGATTGCCCGCCAGACTACCCATACTTTCCACCCACATCCTGCCGCCCATCATTTCGGCCAAACGCTTGCTAATTGCCAAACCCAATCCGGTACCGCCGTAGTGTCGGCTCGTTGAAGAATCAACCTGGCTGAAAGATTTAAATAGCCGATCCATGCGATCGTTTGGAATGCCGATACCTGTATCTTTGACCGCAAATTGTATTTCGTATACTTGGTTAATTGCTAGTGCTTCGTCATTAATTTCTGGCGGTTCTTTAGCGTTGGCCGCCTCCGCAACTAAAATCTTTTTGGCAGTCACCGAAACCACCACTTCTCCAGCTTCGGTAAATTTCACAGCATTGCTGAGCAAGTTGATTAAAATTTGCCTCAAGCGGGTGCTGTCGCCGATCGCCGTTGTCGGTACTGCGCGATCGATCAAGTAACCCAATTCCAGTTTTTTTTGTGCCGCCTTGGCAGCTACCAAGTCTAGAGATTCCTCAATGCAAGTGCGGATGTCAAACGGATGTTCCTCCAAGTCCAATTTGCCCGACTCAATTTTCGAGAAATCTAGAATATCGTTGATCAGCGTCAGCAAGGCATCGCCGCTGCTGCGGATAGTTTCTACAAAATCGCGCTGTTCGCCAGTTAAGCGGGTATCCAACAGCAAACCGGTCATGCCGATGACTCCATTCATCGGAGTGCGAATTTCGTGGCTCATGGTAGCTAAAAATTCGCTTTTGGCTCTGGTAGCCGCCAGTGCTTGGTCGCGAGCTTTTGCCAAATCTACGCCTGTTTGCTGGCGTTCGAGTTCGCTTCCCACCCACTGAGCCATCAGTTTCACCAACTCTCTGTCTACAACTCGGAACGGTTCTGTCACAGGAGTCGGAGAAAAGAAGCACAGAGTGCCGTAAACTTCACCTGCCACCGTAACGGGAATGCCCATGTAAGCTTCGATTTTGAAGGCAGGATTGTCGGTGTTGAAGGATAAACCGGAAAATCTTACCGACTCAAAGTAGAGCGGTTCTTTTGCCATAGCCGTAGCCACGCAGAAGGTGTTTTCCAAATCGTAGATTTGTTCTTTGACGATCGACCCGTCGGGACACTCAACAGCCATTATTTGATAGTTGTCGCCTTGAATGCACGACAAAATTCCCACGGACAGGTCCAACTGCCGGCATCCCATTGCCAGCAGTTCTTGGAGGCGCAAATCAAAGGTAGAGAGGCGGCCCTGCGGGTCTGTACGGGGAGCCGAAGTCACTTGGTACAAAGCTTTAATAGCAGCTTCGCTTTCTCGCAGTTCTTGTTCTGTTTGCTTGCGCACGCTGATGTCGCGGGAAATGCCGATAATTTCTTGCACCGAGCCGGTTTGGGGATCGCGGATCGTGCGGCTGGTGGTTTCAAACCAAATGTATTTGCCGTCTTTGTGGCGGATGCGGTAGCTGACGGTGTAAGTAACTGGGAGCGCCAGGATTTTCGAGTGAGCTTTGGCGATGGTTTCTAAATCGTCGGGGTGAAAATAATCGTTGGGGACGCGGCCGATGAGTTCAGAAGGTTCGTATCCCAGCAAAGCGCCGCTGGCGGGCGAGACGTAAACAACCACGCCTTTGGGGTTGTGTCTGGTAATCATATCGGTTGAGTTTTCTGCCATCAACCGATAGCGGTCTTCGCTTTCATTACGTTCGAGTTGAGAATTGCCCAATGCTTCTAGCATTCGGTTGATGGTGTCGGCCAAGCTTGCGAGTTCATCTGCTCCGGCCATTTCAACGCGCAAGTCTGGGTCGCCGTTGGCTGCGATGTTGCTGACGCTGGTGCTCAAGGAAGCCAATCTCGCCAACACTAATTTTTCTAGCAACAGCAGGGCGATCGCGCTAAATACTAAACCTACTGCCAGTATTGATAAGGTAAACAGCTCCAAGGTAGCCTGACCTTGGCGATAGATGATGCGGTCTGCCTCTACTCGCAGCAGCAGCGCTAGGTTGCCGTGGATGTCGCGAATCAGGGCGTATCCTGCGACTAAGCTGTCGCTGAGCGGCTCGACTAAAATTTCTACTGATTTGAGGTGGGAAATTTTTAGTTTGAGATTTTCCAACTCTTGCCTAGATCGAGCTATCGCCTTGGCGCCTTGCCCGGAGTAGTTCGTGGCTCCCACTTTAAAATCTAAACTCGGCAATCTAAAATCCACTGACAGGTGAGTCAGTTCTGAAAGCAAACCGATTTCGCTGCTGTCGAGGTAGCGTCCCAGGATCAACGTCCCGCGCGGCGGGCCTTGGGCGTTGCTGTTGAAAATCGGCTTGGAAGCAATCAGCAGCGTGGCTTCTGGCAGGGTGAGGACGCCTGTTTTGGCGGCGGGGCGATCGCCTCCTACTGTCGATGAGTCTAGCACCTCGTCGGTCAAGTGCTGTTTTAAGCTTTCGGGAATTGGGATTTGGGTTTTGGATTTCAGGTCGAAACCTTTGCTGAAGATCGTTTGACCGTTGGAGTCCAGCAGCACCAATAAGTTTAGTCTCAAGTAAACAAATGTCGAATCGACGAAATTGGACTTGACAAAATCCTGGTTCCGTGTATTGACGAAAGAGTAAGTATCATCCCACTCGGCGTAATCTTGGGCGCTGGTGTCTAAATTCGACAAGTCGTCATCTAATGCGTCCAAAGCCCGCGCAACATCCTGGCGGACGTACTGTGCCTCCAGGTTTTGAAAATCGTGCAGCAAAATGCTTGATGCAGTGGCATAGAGAACCACAATCAGGCTGATCAGTGCTGCACCGATGATTAATAGTGTCTTTTTTCGGAGTTGCATGGCGTCGCCCTCCTCACGGTGCTACTAGGCAACTAGCCAGGAGAGGTTTGAGACGTAGGTTGTTTAGCATTGGCGATCGCAGGGCCTGCGTGTTTGGACTTTTCTGGGCTGACGAAAGCAAAGCCCTTGGTATTTCCAAGGTATCCGGTATCTCGCCCCCCACAGCCAGTGTAGTATTTTCAGAGCTTTAGTTCCATATTAGACCTCTTGCAAAAATAACTAGGACGGGCTCTGGGGCCCATCCCACAAAATTTTTTTTCTTGTGGAATGGGCC
>NZ_JAUBWA010000124.1:0-3195 GCF_036702825.1 Microcoleus sp. A003_D6
AGGGGAGAGGGGGAGAGGATTTGACGATTTTCGATCGGGACTCGAAATATACAATTTAAATGCACAACAGCTTAACAGCTTAGCCTGTAGTCAGCAGTTATTAAGCAGATCCACAGAAAAAAACCCACGCCAAGACATTCGGTAAATGCAACCAAAACTGGATGTCTGAACAGCCTAAAACTTTTAGGTTTAATTAAGTCGATCGATTTAGTTAGCAGTCATTAATTAGCCGTCATTAATCATCTATATAATAGATAAATATTAATTTATTTGTCACAGTCTCTTGACAAAAAGTATAAATTTTGGAGTTGCCAAAAGCGAGAAATCGGGACGGAGTTTGTGTTTCGAGTTGCAGGGCGATCGAGAAAACATCATATCCCCAAGTCCGGCTGACACAAATCACCAATTAAGACCGAATAGATCACATATAATCGCCTAGTTAAATCACAGAAACATTGGGGAAATCAGTCAATACTGTCAAAAGTGAGTTTAATAAAAAAAACCAATGATGACCCAAACGCTTTTACCTCAATTTACGATTGCAGAGCTAGTCTTTCAGGTATATCACTCCGGTCTGCTGACTCCCACTCACCGAGAACAGCTCAAGACAGCACTGTTAAATGACTGTCTTACCGAAGAAGATCAAACAGCCATCAACCGCTTGCTCCACGCCGTTCGCCGGGGCTGGCTGAAAGTTGTAGATTAAACTGTGGCCCCAAGACTTTTGCCGCTCCTCTTTAAATACACTGTCACCTGAAGGCAGAATTAAATGCCCTGAAAAAAATCAGCAATTACGCTGAATTTAGGGTGCCATACAAGCACCCTGCGGTTTTAACTTCTGTTTTGCCAACTTATTTACTCAGAGATTTTGCCGTCTGGCATCATAGCATCTCTCAGATTCGCCTCATTCAAATTTGTCCCGCGCAAAGAAGCTTGATGCAAGTTTGCTCCCCGAAGATTTGCTCCCTTGAGAGAAACTCCGCTCAAATCTGCTAGATGGAAATTTGCACAGCTCAAGTTAGCTCCGCTCAAATCGGCTCCCTTCAAATCCGCTTTTTCAAGATTTGCTTCGGTCAAATTTGCCCAACTCAGATTTGCTTGAGTTAGATTAGCATTGCTGAGGTCAGCTTGTGTTAAGTTGGCGTCGGTTAAATTTGCTTTGCTGAGGTTGATTCCGCAAAGTTTTACTTCTGTCAAGTTGGCACCTTGCAAGTTAACGTTAACTGCATAAACTTGCATCAGAATTGCCCGCTGAAGGTTTGCATCTCTCATGTCTGCACCTCTGAGACTCGCCCCGGTTAAATCGGCCCCGCTCAACACCACACTCCGCAAGATGGCTCCGCTCAAGTTCGCTCCCACCGCCTCGCATTCGCCGAAATTAGCGGACATGAGGTTGGCTTGGGAGAGGTTGGCTTGGCTGATATCTGCTTGATACAGATTGGCTCTGTAGAGGATGAGACCGATCGCACTTGCACCCTTTAAACTAGCTTGACTCAGGTCAATATCGCGCAAATTTGTCCTTGACATATTGGCCCCGCCCAGGTCTACTTTGTGAAAAACCCGTTCTCCGGCTGCATACCGTCTGAGAAGTTCATCTGCATCCATGTCATTTTCCCCAAAATATTTAATAATATCTTTGATATTTCAATAATATTAGGCATGAGCGACCTTTACGTTTCTTGGTCTGAGTACCATCGAAAAATTGAGGATTTGGCAGTAAAAGTTGATGAATCTCAGTGGAAATTCGATCGTATTATCTGTCTGGCGAGGGGAGGGCTGCGGGTGGGCGATACTCTGTCGCGGATTTTCGACAAACCATTGGCCATTTTAGCGGCCTCGTCATACACTGGGGCGGAGGGGAAAGTCCGGGGTGCGATCGAGTTTGCCCGCGATTTGACAATGGTGGGCGATAATTTGGGCAGTCGCATTCTCCTGGTTGACGATTTGGTGGATTCGGGAATTAGTTTGAAGCAAGCTATCCCTTGGCTGAAGAACCGCTACGGCGAGGATATTCAGGAAATTCGGACTGCTGTGCTTTGGTACAAGGCTTGTTCTGTGGCAGTCCCCGATTATTATGTAGATTATTTGACCGATAATCCTTGGATTTACCAACCTTTTGAAATGTACGAAAAGATGAGTGCCGCTGATTTTGCGGCGAAAGTCAGTCAAGTTTAGATTTTAGATTTTAGATTTTAGATTGGGGGATTGAGTCGATAGATGAATCACCCAATTTGAGATTTGAAATTTGAGATTTGAGATTTTAAAATTGACTCCACAGATGAATCACCGGAGCTTAAAATTTGGTCAAAAATTAGTAAAACCCGCCCCTAGCAGTCTTTGATTTGTAGTTGCTCTTTAGCCCAAGCTCGAAATGCTCTGATTGTCGGGCTTCTGCCTTGGGTGTTGGCGCGATCGACATATTGAGGAATTACATCAATAATGGGAAAGTCGGGGAAATTTGGGCTGCTATCAGACTCAATATATTTTCCGTCTTGGAGCAGATAGATTTTCAGGATTCGCCCGTCATATCTCCAAAGTTCCGGCACTTTCAAAGCTTGATAGCTGTTTAAAGCTGTTTGTGAAGAGTTGTCAATCTCGATCGCCAAATCGGGAGGCGGATCTACTGTTAAATCTATTCGATCCTTGCCTCTGATAGCAGCTTCATGCTGAATGTAGAAACAATCGTCAGGTTCTACGCCGCTCTGCATCTCTTTGCTTTTGAAGGTAGTGGAACCTAAAACATCACAATCAATATTAAGTTCTTCCAGCAGCACGTTGACAAAGTATCCAATCAATGATTTAGCTTTTTCATGTTTTGGTAGTGGCATCCTGATTTCCAGTGTTTCTTTGTAATAAGTAAGTCGAATTGCGTAACCTTCTCCTAATTCGTCTAGGATAGACGAGTACATTTCCCAGCTAACGTTTTGTAACTGCACTTTATTGCCGGGGGGGACAATTAGTTGATTCAGTTCAAATACTGTTGATTTGGTTTCAGTTTGCATCGGTTGCTTCCAAGAATGGGACTTATAGCTCTATTTTATCAAGGATTCAATAAAAATAGAATACGGCGGTTGAAACCGCACCTACAAAAACGAAGTCCGCCTCCGCGGACTGAAGACAATAAATGAAGAAAATAACATGATTTTCACCGCCGATTCTTCAACCCGCGAAGGCGGGTTTTGTTTGTGTAGACGC
>NZ_JAUBWA010000124.1:3295-21273 GCF_036702825.1 Microcoleus sp. A003_D6
GGTTTAAACCGCCGTCTGCATCTAAGAATTAACTGCATAAAATAACGTAATTTTCACCGCCGATTCTTCAACCCGCGAAGGCGGGTTTTGTTTGTGTAGACGCGGTTTAAACCGCCGTCTGCATCTAAGAATTAACTGCATAAAATAACGTAATTTTCACCGCCGATTCTTCAACCCGCGGATGCGGGTTTTGTTTGTATAGACGCGGTTTAAACCGCCGTCTGCATCTAAGAATTAGCGAACCGAAAGAATACGATCGCCCAATTCCATACTTTTTGCCAAAACTTCCTGCCGCGCCCACCGATCCGCTGCCAAAATATCGTCTAAAACCGGACTTGCACAGTTATCGATTTGATGTTTATCGCACACCTTCTCAATCAATTTCGGAATATCCAAAAACTGGATTTTTTCCTCCAAAAATAGCGCTACCGCCTGTTCGTTTGCCGCATTCAGCACCGCAGGCATCGAACCTCCCGCACGTCCCGCCGCATAAGCCAACTGCATACAGGGATACTTTTCGTGGTCTGGTTCTCGGAAAGTCAAATCCCCAGATTTTACCAAATCCAGCCGCGGCCAATCTGTAGGAATTCGATCCGGCCAAGACAAAGCATAAAGCAGCGGCAACCGCATATCAGGCCAGCCCAACTGCGCCAAAACAGAGGTATCTTGCAGCTCAATTAACGAGTGAATTATGCTCTGGGGATGGATGACAATATCAATGTCGTCATAATCCATTCCGAACAAGTAATGAGCCTCAATTACTTCTAATCCTTTATTCATCAAAGTAGCAGAATCAATCGTGATTTTCTGCCCCATCGACCAATTCGGATGTTTCAAAGCATCTGCTACTGTTACTTCTGCTAATTTGTCGATCGGCAAATCTCGAAAAGAACCGCCCGAAGCTGTGAGAATAATTCGCCGCAAACCTCCCGCAGGTAAGCCTTGCAGGCACTGAAAAATTGCCGAATGTTCCGAGTCTGCCGGTAATATTTTAACGCCGTATTTTTCGATTAAGGGGTTGACAACGGGGCCGCCAGCTATTAATGTTTCTTTATTGGCTAAGGCGATATCTTTGCCTGCTTCAATTGCCGCAATTGTTGACAGCAAACCAGCACAGCCAACTATGCCAGTGACGACGGCTTGAGCGTCGCCGTATTTGGCAACTTCGACAACGCCTGACTCGCCCGCAAGTAAAATAGGTTGAGGGTCGATATCTGCGATCGCCTCTTGCAATTCCTGTAATTTATCTTCGTCGCAAATCGCGACAATTTCCGGTCTAAACTGGCGGATTTGCTGTGCCAGCAACGTTACATTTCGTCCTGCGGTTAACCCGACAATCCGAAATCGATCGGGGTACTGAGCTACAATATCCAGAGTTTGAGTGCCGATGGAGCCTGTGGAGCCGAGAAGAGTTATTGCTTTCACAATTGTTTAATGTTTTGTGGGCTATTCTAATATTACGATTGCGGGGATTAAAATTAGCAGTTAACTATTGCGTGGAAAGGACATTCGAGGAAATCATATTTTGAGTGGTCAGCCCGTGTCAGATTTAATGCAGAATAGGGAAAATTTTGCTGATGACCGTGAGGACATCAGCGTCTCGATCGCGGAAAATATAGAGGAAAGTCGATCGCAGCTACCGTCGAGTTTGGTTTGGGCGATCGCTACTGCTGCGGCAATTTTCTTTTTGTGTAGCAGTTTACGGCACGCTTTATTCCAATCAACTGCTTTCGATTTGGGAATTTTTGACCAAGCAATTTACCTCATCAGCCAAAACCAAACGCCTTTTTCTTCTTTGATGGGGATTCATATTTTGGGCGATCGCGCAGCGGTAATCTACTATCCGCTAGCTTTGCTGTACAAAATCTACCCGGATGTGCATTGGCTGCTGTTGGTACAAGCAGTTGCTTTATCCCTGGGGGCTTGGCCTAGCTGGAGTTTAGCGCGTTTGGCCGGTTTGAATCAAGAACAATCCCGCGCGATCGCATTGATTTATTTGCTCTATCCGGTGGTATTTAACATCAATTTATTTGATTTTCACCCGGAAGTAATCGCTTTACCCGCACTTTTGGCAGCAATCTTGGCGGCGCGTTTAAATAAAATTGTGTGGTTTTCTACCGCTATTCTGTTAGTTTTGAGTTGCCAGGCGGTTTTGTCCATAACCGTTGCTGCTATGGGTTTATGGCTGTTTTTTTGCGAAAAAAAGCAACGGTGCGGGGCGATCGGACTTTTGCTCGGTGCAGCTTGGTTTTTGATTGCTTCCCAGAAAATCATCCCCTTCTTTAGCGGTAGCGAAGTCGCCGGAGTCGGGCGCTACAGCTATTTAGGCAAATCCGTGCTAGAAATTGCCATCAATCTCCTATTAAAGCCACAGTTAGTATTAGGAAAAATCCTTTCCTTCGATACATTCAAATATTTATTTATCCTCACCTTACCTGTGATTTGGGTGCTATTGCCCTTCTCCCGCAAACTACGGCTACAATATCTAACAGCGCTAATTCCTGCCATCCCTACCCTGCTCATCAATATCCTCTCTGACTTGCCATTTCAACGCAGCCTAGCCTATCAGTATTCAGTGCCAGTAATTCCATTTTTATTTTTAGCAGTCATCTCGAAAAAAGCAACAATAAACAAAATTTTTCTCTTTAATGGCAATCAACATTTTGGGCGATCGCGCAGCCTTTATTTTCTACCCGCTAGCTTTACTTTACAAAATATATCCCGATGTTCATTGGCTTTTATTAGTGCAAGCTGTTGCCCTAGCGTTTGAGTACATACTGCTAAATTTGCGCCATCCTTGGCACGATACGGCGGATACTGCCGTGAGTGTAGCTGATCGTCGAGTTAAAAAATCTCCTTTGTTTCAAATAAGTTATCAGCAAGATGATGTTTTTTTATTTGAAAAAATCCGCAATTAGTATGATAATAAGTCATATAAAGTCCGGTGAATCAACCGTAATTCCTGTAGGGGGCAGGTTCACCAATCTCTTTCAAAAAAGCCCATCAATTAATTTAGTAAACCCGCCCCGGCAAAGACTATGAGCAATTTTAAACATCTAAAATATCATCCTGTAATTTGGTCGATCGCCCTCGTATCCCTAATATTTTTCCTTTTCAGCAGTGCGCGACACGCCCTGTTTGAATCCAACGCTTTTGAACTAGGAATTTACGACCAAGTAGCGTATCTAATCAGCCAGGGACAAACGCCATTTTCCTCATTTCTAGAAATTCACCACATGGGAAATCATGCTGCTGGGGTGATGTATCCTGTGGCTTTGCTTTACAAAATATATCCCGACGTTCATTGGCTGTTGTTAGTGCAAGCTGTTTCCCTAGCTTTAGGTGCATGGCCAGTTTGGAGTTTGGCGCGTCAAGCCGGATTAAACAATAGCATATCTCGGGCGATCGCCTGTATTTACCTCCTCTATCCATTAGTATTTAATCTCAATCTCTTCGACTTCCACCCAGAAGTAATTGCTTTACCAGCACTGCTAGCAGCAATCTTAGCCGCCAGACTTAATAAAACCCTGTGGTTTTGTGCTGCTATTGTATTAGTTTTGAGCTGCAAAGCCGTGCTATCTTTAACTGTGGCTGCGATGGGTTTGTGGCTGTTGTGTTTTGACAAAAAACGCAATTGTGGGCTGATAGCTCTATTTCTCGGCGCGGGTTGGTTCCTGATAGCTACTCAGGCAGTGATACCGTATTTCAATCAGGGAAGAGAACACGCTGGAGTCGCGCGATATGGATATTTGGGTCATTCAGTTTTAGAAATTGCTGTTAATTTAATATTGAAACCTAATCTAGTTTTAGCGCGTTTGTTTTCTTGGGATACTTTTGAATATTTAGCGTTATTGGTATTGCCTGTAATTTGGTGGCTTTCGCCACGTCATTTGTCACCTTTAATTAGTGCTGTGCCGATGTTGGCGATGAATATTCTTTCAGATATCCCCGCTCAGCGCGATTTAATTCATCAGTATTCTCTTCCAATACTACCATTTTTGTTAACTGCCGTAATTTCAAGTTTAGCAGCTAGGAATCAGCAAAAGGGAAAGACAATATTTGATAGATTGCCAATTCGTAATTATCCATTGCCTAGAGTCATTGTAATTTGGTCGGTGATTGGTTTCTTAGCTTTAGCAAAATACGGCTATTTTTGGACTATTTATTTAGATTCGCTCGCCAGTTTGCCAGCTACCAGAGAGGCAATTTCTCTTGTGGAAACCAAAGGCAGTGTTTTAACGACTTCTCAAATTGCTCCGCACTTAACGCACCGCCCTGTAGTAAAATTAACTCAGGCTCATTCGCCACCGACAAATCTCGCAGAATTTGAGTATGTATTGCTGAATTTGCGCTATCCCGGCTGGATGAGCGATCGAGCATTTGTTAAAAACTTAGTAACTAAACTACAAAACACCCCTCAATTTCAACTCAAATATCAGCGAGACGACATATATTTATTTACCCAAAATCATAACAAATAAATCAGATTTTCCTCCGCCGCGCCCTTTGCGCCTTGGCGGTTCGTAAAACAAATCTCATTCAGTCCTGGACGCACTATATCGGGACTGTAAAAAAAACTTTTTCGAGAACTGGTAAAGGGAAATGATTGCCTTTGCTGCGAAAGCTTGTAGGAGTCACAAAACTAAGAAAGTCCTGTTACTTACCAGCGATAAATTCGATCGCCCAAAAGCTGAAATTCTTTGCCGCCTGCTCGCAAATCACCTTCCAATCCCGAAATAGTAAAGGCTTTTTCTGATTGTTCACCGTGCAGAAGTTGCGATAAATCCGGGTCACTTTGCTGCACTTGACCTAAAAACCAAGCGTGCAAACCCATAGCATACTGCGCGTACAGATAGCTAGCAGCGCGGAGAGTCAATTCAAACACTAATCCGACTAACTCGGTGTCAGCGGGCCAAATCAGCCCAGAGAAAGGAGATTTTCGATCGCGGGTGGGTTGGGGAAGTTGCCATCAGATGCCGTCCTCTAGCCGTCACAGACAGAGCGCCGTGCTATTTTATCCCCTTTGGGGGATGATTTTTGAGGGCGATCGATCGCCCCAATCTTTTGGCCGATCCAAAAACCGGGTGTGCCGCCAGTATCCCTCCCAGGGAGGGATACAGAAAAATCACTAAAAAACCGACAACCTAAAACTCAATCTTTGTCAAGATTTTCCTCCTTGTAAGTAAACAGAAATATACAAGTGTTTAAAATCACATTCTGCGCTACAATTGTCAAAAGCTCGTAGCATCCTCAACTCCGATCCTAAACTATGAACACAACAGAAAAATCTAAACTCTCCAATGAAAAAACTTTGGAGGCGATGAAGAATTTCTCCGAAACCTATGCCAAGCGCACGGGAACTTACTTTTGTTCCGAGCCTTCGGTCACTGCTGTCGTGATAGAAGGACTAGCCAAACACAAGGATGAACTAGGCGCTCCCTTATGCCCTTGTCGCCATTACGAAGATAAAGAAGCCGAAGTAAAAGCCGCCTACTGGAACTGTCCCTGCATTCCCATGCGCGAGCGCAAAGAGTGTCACTGTATGTTATTTCTGACGCCAGATAACGATTTTGCCGGTACTAATCAGGAAATTGGAATGGATCAGATTCAAGCTGTCAGAGAGACTATGTAATCGGTTAAGTAGGCGGTTGTGAATTGGCAGCAGTTTTGAAAACAGGTCGTTATTTTTCCTATTTTTAAGACTTAGCTATTAAAAAAAAGTCTACCCGCCTACTCAAACACGCATCCCCAATCCAAAATTCCCCATATTCAATCGAATGACAGAGGAAATGCCGATCGAGTTTTGGCAAGGTATCGAACAGTTTAACAGCCAGGATTTTTACGCTTGTCACGATACTTTAGAGGCTTTGTGGATGGAAGCAGGCGAGCCGGGAAAAAGATTTTATCAGGGAATATTGCAAATTGCCGTCGCGCTTTATCACTTAGGAAATCAAAACTGGCGCGGTGCAGTAATCTTGCTGGGAGAAGGAATAAACCGGCTCAGTTATTATCAGCCGAGTTATGCCGGAATTGCCGTTGAAGACTTGCTCGGACAAAGTGCTAAACTTTTGAGCGCTTTGCAACAAGCCGGCCCGGAAAAAGTAGCTGAATTTGTACCTTTGTTTGCAGGTACAGAAGTTGCAGGCTTGCAATTGCCGCGAATTATAGCATTCGAGAAATGGAAGTCGGAAGAAATCGATGTGGAAATGCAATAAAATCAATAGCCAGAACCCCGACTTCTTCAAAAAGTTGGGGTTATACTTCAATTCTTCAATTCTTCAATCCAAAATCTAAAATCTAAAATCGGATGCTAGGATAATTGGTTGAGACTCCCGGGTCAATCGATCGACAAGCGCGGGAATCTTTCTGGCCGTTAAGATAAAATACCTAACTGGAGATCGTGCCCTTCAGCAATTTCACAAATTTTGAGGCTCCAAGCTTATGATGCCCTCCGCTAAACTACTCAATTCCCGAATATTCAAAGGATTATCGCTGCTGTTGCCCCTGACTCTGGCAGGCGCGATCGCCTCTCCCACCTACCCGCAAGCCGGGCCGCCCCGCACTCTTTCCGTGCGATCGGACATTCAAGAAGCCGACTCCAAAACCGGCATCGTGACAGCCCGCGGCAACGTCCAAATCAACTATCCAGCCCGCCAAATACAAGCAACCGCAGCTCAAGCTCAATACTTCAGCCGCGAGCGCCGGATCATTCTCAGCGGAGATGTTTACGTATTGCAGCAGGGCAACAGCCTGCGCGGCGAAACCATAACATACCTCATCGACGAAGGGCGGTTTATTGCCCTGCCAGACAACCCAGGACAGGTAGAATCTGTTTATCTGGTTGCCCCGGAACAAGATTCAGCCGCCCAAAATGCAGTCGGCTCCCAACGTCCAACTACAGCCCCCCGGTAACAGTGGCTCGCAGCAGCGAAATTTCGCCTCAGCCAAAAGATACTACTTGGGATAGATGCGAAATTTCGTCTTTATAAAACTCACAAACTTGAAAAGGTAAAATTTAAATTAGAGACTCGATCGCACAAGCCCGCAATCTGAAATTTAGCTGGTAGAAGTTGCCTCAGCGAAAATGAAAATCGTACTCGAAAATATTCACAAATCCTACGGAAAACGCCATGTAGTCAGTCGCGTCAACCTTTCCGTAGCCCAAGGAGAAATCGTAGGACTCCTCGGCCCCAACGGTGCCGGCAAAACCACAACTTTTTACATAGCAACCGGATTAGAAAAACCCAATCAAGGCACCGTTTGGCTCAACGATTTAGACATCACTAAATTGCCGATGCACAAGCGAGCGCATTTAGGAATAGGCTATCTCGCTCAAGAAGCAAGCATTTTCCGCAACATGAGCGTGCGCGACAACATTTTGTTAGTCCTAGAACAAACTCAAGTCCCTTGTGGGGAATGGAAAGAGCGAGTCGATTTCCTGCTGCAAGAATTTCGCTTAGAAAAAATAGCATCCAGTTTGGGAATTCAAATCTCTGGGGGAGAAAGGCGGCGGACTGAACTGGCGAGAGCCTTAGCCGCTGGGCGAGACGGCCCGATGTTCCTATTTTTAGACGAACCGTTTGCAGGCGTCGATCCGATCGCCGTAGACGAAATTCAAACCATTATTGCCAAACTGCGCGATCGCAAAATTGGCATCCTGATCACCGATCACAACGTCCGAGAAACCCTCGAAATTACCGATCGAGCCTACATCATGCGAGACGGCCAAATTTTAGCCTCCGGGGCTGAAGAAGAACTCTACAGCAACCCTTTAGTGCGACAGTATTACTTAGGTGACAACTTCGTGCGATAGTCTTTTAAAACCAGAAAGCAGAATTTGAGAATTTAGAATTTTAATTTTAGCTTTAGGAGCAAACTGCAAAAACCCCAAAGTATGAAAATAGCAATATCCAAATCTTTCAATTCCATCAACTGGCTGCCGAGAATATCGGTAATGGACTGGTATATTACCAAAGAACTAATCGGCCCATTTCTATTTGGCGTCGGACTATTTACATCCGTCGCCGTCACAGTGGGAGCCTTATTTGAATTAGTACGCCGAGTAGCAGAAGCAGGTCTCCCCTACAGCGCCGCCCTAGAAATTTTTCTGCTGCAAATTCCGTACTTTGTAGTATTGGCTTTCCCGATGTCAATGCTGCTAGCAACCTTAATGGCCTACAGCCGAATGTCCAGCGACAGCGAACTCATCGCCCTCCGCAGTTGCGGAGTTAGCGTTTACCGATTGATAATGCCCGCAGTGATTATGAGTTTAATTGTTGCCGGCTTCACCTTTGCTTTGCAAGAGTTAGTCGTACCCGCCGCCAGCTACAGAGCTACTCTGACTTTAGACAGAGCCCTGAAGCGAGAAAAACCGATATTTCAAGATAGAAATATTATCTACACAGAATTTCGCAAACCAGAAAAAGGTGGCGACGAAACCCTGGCCCGCTTTTTTTATGCAGAACAGTTTGACGGTCAGCGAATGAAAGGTTTAACAATTATCGATCGCTCCACCCCTGGCCTCAATCAAATCGTTTCTTCAGAATCAGCTACTTGGAATCCCTCAGAAAACACCTGGGATTTTTTCAACGGAACCGCTTATATAGTAGCTCCTGACGGCTCTTACCGCAATATAGTTAGGTTTCAACACCAGCAGTTGCAGCTCCCCCGCACACCTTTAGATTTAGCTGCTAGAGTGCGGGATTTCAAGGAAATGAACATTGCCCAAGCGTCTGAGCGTTTGGATATCATTAAAAACAGCGGCGACGAACCGCAAATTCGCAAACTCAAAGTGCGAATTCAAGAAAAATATGCTTTTCCTTTCGTGTGCATGGTATTTGGTTTAGCGGGAGCCGCTTTGGGAACTCAACCGCGCCGCTCCGGCAGAGGAACGAGTTTTGGTATTAGCGTAGTTGTGATTTTCACTTACTACGTATTTTCTTTCATCACCAGTTCTATGGGCGTGAAAGCTGTTTTGACTCCGATTCTGTCGGCTTGGCTGCCGATAATGTTTGGCTTGGGAATCGGGGGATTGTTGTTGGCGCGGGCCGCTTCTAGGTAAGTTTTACCAATGACATTGGTAATTGGTAATTGGTAATTTGTAATTGGGAAAATTCAAAGTCGTAGGGTGCGTCGCTCTGCGATAAATCCCTAACTCAATATCGACAATCTCATAGCGACGCACCTGATATCATTTCTAAAAAGTCTTACCACAACAATACTTCGGACAGTTTTAGATATAGTCGAGTGTCCAAAACCCTTGCTGGCTATATGCTGGACTATTTTTTCAAGGTTTAAGTCCAGCGCTAAGTGTCAGAAAATGCGTTAAAAATGGCAGGGCTTCCTCCGTAAGGCTTACAGGGCCGTTAAAAAACTGTCCGAAGTATTGACCACAAAAAAGTGTTAGATTTGTTTACTCAACTATTAGACCTCTTGCAAAAATAACTAGGACGGGCAAGATGCCCATCCCACAATTTTTTTTTCTTGTGGAATGGGCATCTTGCCCGTTCCAGAATTTGATTAAAAGGATTTTTGCAAGAGGTCTATTTTGTCAGGTGCGTCGCTGTGAGATTGTCTGTCAAATTTAGGGATTCTCAAGGGCGACGCACCCTACAGCTAAAGTCATCCCTTAAATCCATTAAATCCGTTAAATAATCCGTTGCCGAACTTGCTTCCTTTAAGGATTAGAAAAAGTATTGATTTCGCCGCCGCCAATGTAGCGTCCCGGAGTCAGGGAGCGGGGTGTAGAAAAAGGTTGCGGTTGAATTGGCTGCCCGCCCTGATTGGTGTTTTGGGGAACCGCTCCAAAGTTCGGCTGGCCCGGTAAATTAAGCTGACTCGATTGAGGTGTTTCAAACTGAGAATTCGCTGAATTGGGAGAGAATTGAGGGCTAATTATCTTGCTTGGGCCAATCCCATTCGTCCCGGGGGAGGGAAGTAGCGGTATTGGCGAAGGTGTGGCGACTGGAAGTGCCCCTGATGCAGCTTCCGGTGTCAAGCCGGAACCGGATAAATTAGTTTGGTAGGGATTTTTTGGCAAAGCTACAGTCGCAGGGCTGGCATTAATTTCGGGGAGGCTCGGTACTCTGGAATTTAACCCGGAAAATGATTCAGGGGCTGTAGCTGCCGGGTTTAAGAATTGTTGAGATTCGCTGATAATAGTATTTGTCGGAGCCTCCTGTGAGGGAAGTGCTGCGGGAACATTCACAGGATTTGCTCCAGCTTGAGGTGTAGCGGTCGTTGGGAGCAAATTTGCCGGATTTGCCGGAGGCTGAGCGGAAGCCGGTCGATCGAGCAATTGAACTGAGTTTGCAGTTTTCTGAGCCGCCGCCGTTGACGAAGTGTTAGCAAGGACGTATTTTTTCATAGCTGCTTGCAGCGGACTCAAAGGCAGAGGATTTTCGTTTTGTTTGCCTGAATTAGCACCGCTCGACGCCTGGGATAAAGTTGCTGTCGCTGTACTCCCAGACTCAGGCTCGATCGTTTTTATCCCGGAAAACAGTCCCCCACTGCCAGATAAACTGGGAGCTGATATCGCGTTTGAACTTGGCAAGCTGGAATTTTGCGGGTTATTGTTTGCAGCCCCGACAGCAGGATTTGCTAAATTTGGCAAGGGCAAAAATATGCTGCGCGTCGCAGGATTGGGGGCTGAAGATAGCTGCGGAATTTCCTCGCGGCGATCGCGAATTTCGTCGAATAAACCTCTGCCTTTGACTACTGATGAATTAAACAACTTCTCTTCCGAATTAGAGCTATTGAACTGATTGACTAGCACCGGTAAGCTGTCGATTTCAGCCGCAATGGCGCTATCCTCAGCAGACAGCCCCGCGAGCGAAGCTGGATTGTTTGAGGCTGCTACTTCTTCGCCATCTATGCTCAACCTGTCTGGATGTACGGACACTTCCCAGATAAATAACCCCCCCGCACACAGCACGGCTAGCGGAGCCCAAACCGCCGGTTGCATCCAGTGGCGCAACCGCGCTATCAGATAGCGGACAGATGTAGGGAATCGCTTAAAACTTGACATAGTTTTGCTTCCATCCGATCGTGCGGACGTGAACTACCAGACTAGAAATGCTCCGCATACAGCACTGGCTTCCTGATTCATCGGGATGTGCTTTTATCTACGAAAAGATAAGTAGTCTTACCGTCCCTCCACAGGCGGTCGTCCTAGTTCCTAAGACCCATATTTTTTCTTGCAACACGTCCCGTTCAGCTTGGTTTTTGCATTGGGAGATAATGGTCAAGATGCACCTATCATATCATTGATTCGTTATCACTCAATTTATTTTCGGGCTGCGCTTTCATCCCGTCACTCATCCTGTAAACAGATAGAGTGCGGGACTTCCCGTTCGCATGAGTTAAAACTATTTTTTGTAGTCTACCACATCAATCTCGATCGTTTTTGCTGTCGCGGGGTAAATGCGATCGGGCTTTTGATTAAAAGTTGCCACAGAAAGATCGATGCAACAGGTGAATATATATTAAGCACTGGTAGAAATATGTGTTGCTTTCCTCAAAAGAAGGGGCATAAGATGATAAAATCTGATTTGACGCGGTGTCCGGCCTGCCGGGCGTGTCAGCCGATCGACCTCAAAGCAAAATGTCTAAGCAAAATGTCAAGGCAAAATTGGCAATTGCCCAGAACAACACCCAACGAAAGTTGAGAGGAAATTGATGAAAAAAGTAGTAGAAGTATTAGCAAATCGGGAAGAATTAATAGATCGATCGCTCGCGGTTGTTTTGTCGAAAATCCTCGCAGCCATAGCAGAACGCGGAATTTGTACGATCGCCGCAGCGGGCGGAAGCACACCTGAACCGCTCTACAGAGCGCTAGTCGCCCAAGATTTGCCTTGGGACAAAATTCACGTTTTCTGGGGCGACGAACGCTACGTTCCGCCAGAACACCCGGACAGCAATCAAAAAATGGCGCGCCTCGCGTGGCTCGATCGAGTAAACATCCCCGCCAGCAACATCCACCCCATGCCCACAGGCGCCGGCGACCCCGCAGCCGACGCCGAGGCGTACCAAACCGAATTGCAGCAGTTCTTCAAAGTATCCGACAGCGAGTTTCCCGCGATCGACATCATCTTGTTGGGCATAGGGGACGACGCCCACACAGCCTCTCTATTTCCCGGCACAGCAGCCTTGCAAGTCCGCGACGCCCTAGTAACTGTCGGTAACAAAGACGGCCAACCCCGCATCACCTTTACAGTCCCCTTAATTAACAAAGCCCGGTGCGTCATCTTCATGGTGGCAGGAGCCAGCAAACAACCCGCCCTCGCTCAAATTTTTGCCCCCGCAGCCGACGAAATGACCTATCCAGCCAGACTCGTTCAACCAGAGGGCGAACTTTGGTGGCTGCTCGATGCGGCTGCTGGCTCCTCCGCAAAATAGCCGAGAGAGTCTCTCCGGTCAACACAGTCAGCACTATCACTAACTAAAGAAAGCCCATCACGGCGCTGCTGTCAGTTGCTAGTATTAGCGAAGCAGTATAAGAATTGCAGCGGTTAAAGTTAAAATTTGACCATATACACGACTATTTTTATGAGGCTGATTTGAAAATCTGGCCGATAGCAAGGAGAAATCGATGATTGTCTGTCCCAATTGCAATCACCAGAACCCGGACGGGGCCAGCCAGTGTGAGGCTTGCTACACGCCTTTACCAGTTACCGCAAGTTGCTCGAACTGCGGTGCAGCGGTTCAGACAGATGCAGCATTTTGCGGTCAGTGCGGCTTTAACTTGCGTCCGGGTTCCTACGTCCCAGAACTTGAGTTGACAGTACCGTCAGCCTCGTCTGTGGGCCCCACAGTGGTATCGCCACCGGCGCCGAATTTAGCGCAAACCGAACCGCTGATGGCAAAGGAACCTGTAGTTACCCCAAATAACGGGCCGAACGCCGAACCCCCGACGGCAATGGAACCTGTAGTTACCCCAAATAACGGGCCGAACTTGGAAAAAACTCCCGCCACCACGAGTGCGATTCCAGATCCCCCGCCTTTGCCCTCGGTTCCTGTTACAACTGAATCGGTGGCAACAGCAGTAAATACCTCTCCCCCTGTTCCCGGCCCACAGCCCGCAGGTGTGGCTAAAACTCAACTGCAACAGCAGTCTGCCCGCCTGCTACACGTTCAGACAAATACGCCGATGGAATTGCCTCACAGTCTGTCTGTGGTTCACATAGGCAAGCCAAATGACTTAGTGCCGCCGGATATTGATGTTTCCGGATTTGCTAATTCTGAGATAGTTTCTCGGATACACGCCAATGTCCGGGTGGAGGGAGATGCTTGCTACCTAGAAGATGTAGGCAGTTCTAACGGCACTTACGTTAACAATACTCCCCTACCCAAGGGAAACCGACACCGGTTGCGACCGGGAGACCGCATCTCTCTGGGCAAAGGTGACCTGGTTACGTTTCTATTTCAAATCTCTTAGATCGAGTTTGGATTGGGCGATCGAAAGTCTAAAATCTAAAATCGCATCTTGAGGTGGTCTACCAAAACTCAATGCTGCCAATGTGATTAAGCTGACCTTGCTACATCCACTCCAGTCTATACCCGTCCGCAGTTGGATCTTTGAAGACCAACAGGTCGTCCGGATCGGGCGATCGACCGAAAACCACGTCGTTCTTTTTAGCGCTGTGGTTTCTCGCCGCCACATCGAATTGCGGCGCAGCGGCATAACTTGGGAACTGATAAATTTAGGTACAAACGGCACTTACCTCGATGGTAAGCCGGTCGCTAAGGTTCCGGTTGTGGACGGTCTGATCGTTCACTTGGCTCGATCGGGCCCGAAAATTCAAATCAATGTCGGGCCGAGTCAGTCCTCAGCCCAGTTAGGACAAACTAGCGTCAAGCCAAGGGATGCGGCAGTTCACACTCCCTCCGGGGGCGTGCTCGCGAGCACGATTCCTGTTCCCGAACAAAAAGAAGTTGGCACTCCCAGGGAAGAGGATGACTTAACGGAGGCAGAAAATACTCGCCCTTATTTGGAAGAAAAATATTAAATCGGCATCTTTGGACGATCGACATTTTACGCATGGCGGCACTCAGGAGTTTATTTTATGAGTACATCACAACAACAGATTGTTAAACGCAGCGAACTACTCAACCGTCGCACGATCGACCGCTCAACGGCGGAAGAGGTCGGCAGGGTAGATCGGCTTTGGCTCGATGCTCCCTCCCAGCGGGCGATCGGCTTTACTTGCAAGTCGGGACTTTTGGGTAGCAAAAAAACTTGGTTCGCTTGGGCCCAAGTTGATACGGTGGGCGAAAATGTTTTTGTCACCATTAACCCGGAACTGCCGGAATTGCCTCAGCCGGAACAAGCTGTTTGTCCGATCGGACTTGAGGTGCTCACCGACGCTGGGAATAAGGCAGGTACGGTGGTTGACTACCTATTTGACGTTCGGACTGGTTCTGTTACCGATTACCTGTTTAAATCGAGCGGCTGGCGCGGCGTTTTAGACGGGATTTACTTGTTGCCGGTGTCAGCTATTTCGACGATCGGCAGCAAGCGGGCGATCGTGTCTGAGACTGCTGTATCCGAACCCCAGGAGTACGCGGAGGGACTGCACAAAAAAGTCGGTCAGGTAGCAGAATTTTTACACGAAGATTTCGATAGAACTCTCAAAAATGTGGCAGGCGTCAAGCGGAACGCTCGCAGTCTGGCGGAAAAACTCCAAGATAAAGCTCTAGAAGTTAGGGATGTAGCTCAAGAAAAAGTGGCAGAGTTGAAGCGGCAAAGGCATGAATCTGCACCGCCAGAGCCGCCGGAGCCACCAGAGTCGGATTTGCTCTAAACTGCGGGCTTCGGCACCGTCGCCCTGCGACTAATTGCCGATCTCATTTTTGGAGTGGCGCCAGCCAGGAATGTCGGTATTTTTGGTGTATGAGATTGAGGCTTTCTCGCTCAAAATTCCACTGCTAATCCAAGCATTGTATTTTAAAGATATCGGATCGATAAGGAAAATGTTAGCAACTCAAAAAGACCTATGCTGTTTGATACAACTCACATCTTGCACCATTGTTAATAAGCCTTTTACGGGCGGGCAGGATGCCCACTCCACAATAAAATCTACTCTTTGTGGAACAGGCATCTTGCCTGTTGTTGAGAAGGGTGCAAGATGCGAGATACAACCAACAAGGATTTTATCTAGAGGGAGTAGCAGTGCACTTACAACGCTTTTAAGAATTAATTTATTTGCGGTTGTATCCCAAAAAGTCTATCTTGAAGTATCCCCGTTTCTGTCTGGTGGCGGAGTGTCAAAAGATCAGTGATTACCTTAACTCTGCTACATCCTATCCAGTCTGTCCCAGTTCAAAGTTGGTGTTTTGAATCCGAATCGGTGGTTCGGATCGGTCGATCGAACGACAATGATGTAATTATTTACAGCGCTGTAGTTTCCCGCCACCACGTAGAGCTCTGGAATCACGCCAATGGCTGGGAAATTATTAATTTTGGTGCTAACGGCACCTATGTAGATGATAAACCGATCGCTCAGGTGTCAGTGTCTGACGGGATGACGATTCGCTTGGGCAATTCCGGGCCAAAAATCCGGATTGGGGTGGGCGCGACGAATCAACCGGGCAAAATAACCGCGACACCGCAGCGCGAAGTCCCCCAAAAGGACGAAGTTTTAAAAGACGAGTCAACTGCTTGGTCTCTGGGTGTGGGAATTATCGAAGACGATGAAGAGGCAGCGCTGACTCAAACCGATATTGACTGACCGGTCGCTATCTATGCCTGGGGCAAACTCAAACAAAACTCAGGGTACGCAATTCCACCGTCTAACTAATATCTGGGCAATTCCACTGATTTTTGGCCAAATATGCCGATAAATTAATTAACAGCTTCTCTAGAGGCCTGTAGGGTGCGTCAGCTAGAACACTTACGCTTACAAGGGAAACTAGAAAGGGCTGACGCACCCTACAATACTATTTTAAATGCTCCACAGCTTATGCCGATAAATTAATTAACAGCTTCTCTAGTAATATCTCAACCTTCTACAGATAAGATTTGGGGGATATCGCTTGATATTACCTCAGTTTCGTTGTTTGCCCACCGGCGGTAATCCGAGAGCAACTGGTACATCAACCGCTGTTTGACGCTCAGCAGTACGCTCTTGAGCAAACCGTTGCCCGTTGCTTCTAAAATCGGTTTGGGCGTCAGCCAAAACGGCGGCGGTAACTCTACTTGCACTTGCAAATCCGCTTTTCCCTTCAAGTACGTTACCCCGCTGCTTTCGTGCGCGCAAAGCTTTCCTTTGAGATTGAGAGCAAAGCGATCGTTTACATAACCCACGCCGAGAATTTCGCAGGCGACGGACTCCAAATTGATTGTGCCGTCCGACTGTGCCCATACCCTCATATCTACTGTGGGTTGAATGCTCAGCATCATAAATTGTAACGGCCGCATTTTCAGGCGGAAACAGTCATCGCTTAGTTGCTCTGTGCGAGTTCGATCGACTAAAGCGTTCACCAATCGCCTCGGCTGGCGCAGATAATGTTGAATGGGAACCCGTTCATCGGGTACGGCGATCTCAACGGATTGGGAAGAATTAAAGCGGGTATACATGAGAAGATATCAAAATATAGGATTCGTAAGCATATCTTAATAAACTATAACCTTTTTAAGGTGATATAAGTCCGCGCCTTAACTTGCGTACTAGGGCAATGTCATCCGAGAAATAACGGATAAAAGCTTTCGGGACTCAAGCTAATTTTCATCATACTTCGCGGCTGATGAAAGGAAAGCAAACAGTTGTAACGTAAAATTACTGATGATGAAAATTTCGATCTCACATCTGGGCCCTATAGGTACTAATGCAGAAACAGCCGCTCTGGCTTATGTCAAGTGGTTGAGCCAAGAAACTAACTCTGAATGCACCCTGTGCCCTTATTCCACCATTTCTCAGGCACTAGAGGCATCTGCCTCTGGGCTGGTTGATTTTTCAATTGTGCCGGTGGAAAATTCCATAGAAGGTAGCGTGACAGTAACGCTAGACACCCTGTGGCGGCTGGATGCACTGCGAATTAAACACGCCTTGGTTTTGCCGATTTCCCACGCACTGCTGTCAAATGCTCAAAGTTTTAACGAGATTCAAAAAGTTTACTCTCACCCCCAAGCGCTAGCTCAGTGTCAGTTGTGGTTGAGCCAATTTATCCCAGCGGCTGAGTTGATTCCGGCGAATTCAACCACGGAAGCGTTGCAGTACCTGCAAGACAGCAGTGTAGCGGCAATCTCTTCCCCCAGAGCTGCCGAACTCTACAAATTGCCCGTGCTAGCGAGCCCGATTAATGATTATCCCGACAATTACACTCGATTTTGGGTACTGGGCCCGGATGCAGGAAAACTGGGCAACGCCCCAGAAACAGACGGCTCATCAATTACATCCGCCACCAAACCAACCGCTAACTCGCACCTCAATGCTTCACCGCCTAATTGTACTCACACGTCACTAGCTTTTAGCGTACCTGCCAATATGCCGGGAACACTGGTAAAACCTTTGCAAGTATTTGCCAGTCGCGGTATTAACTTAAGTCGCATTGAATCTCGGCCGACAAAGCGATCGCTCGGAGAGTATATTTTCTTTATGGACGTTGAAGCCGATGTGTGCTCTGCATTAGTTCGGCAGGCACTAGAAGAGTTAAAAAATCACACTGAAACTTTAAAAATCTTTGGTTGCTACACCGTACTGTCAGTAGTATTGTAAAACTTCATTGAGTTTATAAGCAATTATAAACAATAATGGTATCATACCGCTATGAGTGTTGAACAAGGAATACGCACAACTCAAAGAACGTAAGTCTCAAATGCAGCTAACACAGAGGCACATCATCAAATCCACGGAACACCGTTTCGCCCAGATAGACGAACTAGCTTTCTTGTCCAAAAACCTCTACAATGCCGCCAATTACGTCATTCGTCAGAGCTTTATTTATGGATGGGGTTATGTTAGTTACAATGAAATGAACCG